>JAYQWI020001265.1:0-9041 GCA_035871815.2 Candidatus Parabeggiatoa communis | reverse complement strand
GATTTACTAGAAAGTACCAAAGCTTTTTAAGCAAAATAAGCAATACAGAAAATTGTTTGCAATAATTATAAATTAAGCAACATTGAGTTGAAAAATTGGAATTGCGTATGGGAAATGATGCAAGGTAGAATAACTCAGATAAGTACTGAACCCTAAATTTTCAGGTATTTTAATAGAAGCAACTAGTGCAGGAGAGCGAAAATATTCAGATCACCCACTGTTAGAATCAAAAAGCGCAAATTATGACAATGCTAAGTATAAATCCCCCGACACTGGCAAGAGGACATAATAATGACCACATTATTAGACAATGAACGGGATAAAGAACTTTGTGAAAAAGCCCGTTGTTTAGGCGAACATACGACACAAGCTGAAGTGATACATCAAGCCCTAGAAGTGTACGTGTACTATTTACAAAAACGGGTCAATATTATTTCGCAACAACTTGAGATTTTGGATGAGTTTGGTCAAATTGATTATTACGATGATTATGATTACAAAAAGCTTAGGCATTTCAAACGTACTGGTTGATGCCTGTATTTGGTCATTTCTTTTGCGTCGTCGTGACGCATCATTGGAAAGTTTAGAGAAACAAACCCTGCTGAAATTAATTCAACAAACCCGTGTCATCTTGTTAGGTGTTGTTCGTCAAGAAGTACTCTCAGGTATTCGTGAAACACACACATTTGAACGAATACGCCAAAAACTCCGTTCTTTCCCTGATTTTCCTTTGACAACAGAGGATTATGAAAAAGCCGCAGAATTTTATAACATTTGTCGCTCTAAAGGTGTGCAAGGTTCGTCAACAGATTTTTTGTTATGTGCAGTATCACACCGTTATGATTTCCCCATTTTTACGACTGATAAAGATTTTGAACATTTTCAAAAATATCTGGATTTTCAATTATATTCTGTCGAGGTAAAACAATGTAGCGTAAAATAACCAGGCCATTCCAAAAGGCAATTTGTCCATACTGTTTTGAGTATTGGATGGGTAGGGAAATGGTGGGCAACAAAAACACGTTACCCACCCTACAGACTGGGATAATTTATTTTGTGGATATGCCTTAAACAGAACACAACACCAGTGGTTTGCCTTCCTCTAATGCCATCACAGACTGATAAAGTTGTTTCAACATCTGAATATTGGAACCCACAATCAAACTCGATGACAAAACACCCATACCTAGCGGATATCCTCTACTGCCTACTATAAGCCTTTGTTCAGGTTGGGCAAAGATAGCCATTACAGCAAAACGCCCTTGCAAGCGCAAGAACGTTAATTTCATCGCTTCAAATGGAGACATCCCCACATCCAGATAGCGATTTGTCAGCGTATAGAGTAGCTCTTTATCTGTGTTGCCTTGGAACTCATACCCAAAATCCCACAAATCTGCCCGAATCTCTTTTGCATTTTCCAAGCTACCCATAAAAACCATAGCCTGTTTCTCGTTCTGACACCATTGAGGTACGAGTTTCTCACCTGCCATTGAACTCAGAATGGCTGTACCTGCGGGGTAGTCGGGTAGCCAACTTGATAACGGTTGTAGCGAACCGGATACATGCCGTATCACAGTACCTGATGTGACAAATCCAAGCCAATCTGACTGACAATATTCTTCTTCCAATTGTTGCGATCCAGGTACTAAAACGGGTATAACATATTGTAGATTATTGATACCTATAATCATAATCACGTTTCCTCTGTAATAGAAATGAAGGAAACGCGACCTTACCACAATCTTGGAAAAAATTGAAGCTGTTTTTTGAAAATAGTTACAATTTAAGCTATAGGTATTCAGCCGAAACATAGGGGGGCAATCCCTTGTGGTTGCCCCTGCCCTATTTTAATTAATAAACCCGCGCCTTCGGCGGAATCACTTCAACATCATTGGTGAGGGTGTACATGTGGACGGGGCGATAATCGGTTGTGACGTTACCTTGTGCGTCTAACCAAGCTAGGGTGTGTTTTAACCAGTTTTCGTCATCCCGTTTGGGATAGTCTTCACGCGCATGACTGCCTCGGCTTTCGGTGCGGTTGAATGCGGAATGGATTGTCACGAGGGCTTGCCTGAGCATATTGTCTAATTCTAAAGTTTCAAGCAAATCTGAATTCCAAATAAGGGAACGATCCGTGACTTTCACATCAGAGAATAACGCGAAAACCTCGCTCATTTTTTCTATCCCTTCTTGCAGGGTTTCGCCGGTTCTAAAGACAGCAGCGTGTGTTTGCATGACGCGCTGCATTTTGAGGCGAATATCGGCCGTACTCTGCTGGCCGTTGGCATGGCGTAATCGATCTAAACGGGCTAACGCTTCTTCTCCGGCACCTTTGGGTAGCGGTTTGTGTGGCGCGTGACGGACTAAGGTTTGGGAACAGCGGATAGCTGCGGCGCGTCCAAAAACGACGATGTCTAGCAGTGAATTGGAACCTAAACGGTTTGCGCCATGTACGGAAACGCAAGCACATTCTCCTATCGCCATTAAACCCGGTACGACACGTTCTGGTTTGCCGTCTTTGAGTGTGACGACTTCTCCGTAATGATTGGTGGGAATACCGCCCATGTTGTAATGTACAGTTGGTAAAACCGGAATGGGTTCTTTGGTGACATCAACGCCGGCGAAAATTTTGGCCAGTTCCGCGATGCTAGGTAGGCGTTCTTGAATGATATCGGCCTCTAAATGTTCAAGGCATAAATGAATATGATCTTTATGCTCACCCATTCCCCGCCCTTCACGGATTTCTATAGTAATCGCTCGACTAACCACATCACGGGAAGCTAAATCTTTAGCATGGGGCGCATAACGTTCCATAAAACGTTCACCGTCAGAGTTGACAAGAAAACCGCCTTCACCACGCACCCCTTCTGTAATTAAACAGCCCGCGCCATAAATCCCGGTGGGGTGAAATTGGACAAATTCCATGTCTTGTAGCGGTAAACCGGCCCGCAATACCATCCCATTACCATCGCCTGTACAGATATGAGCAGATGTACAAGAAAAATAAACCCGTCCATAACCCCCGGTGGCTAAAACGACGGCCTGGGCACTGAAACGATGAATCGTGCCGTCTGCCATATTGAGTGCCATCACACCTCGACAAACGCCTTCCTCATCCATAATCAAATCAAGGGCGAAGTATTCAATAAAAAATTCGGCATGATGTTTAAGGGATTGTTGATAAAGGGTGTGTAAAATAGCGTGTCCCGTCCGATCGGCAACGGCACAGGTGCGTTGGGCAATACCTTCACCATAATGCGTTGTCATTCCCCCAAAGGGGCGTTGATAAATTTTACCGTCTTCAGTGCGCGAAAAGGGTACGCCGTAATGTTCTAATTCAATGATGGCCGGTTCCGCTTCTCGACACATATATTCAATGGCATCTTGATCGCCTAGCCAGTCAGAACCTTTAACCGTATCATAGCGATGCCAGTGCCAATTATCTTCTCCCATATTGCCCAGTGCGGCACTGATGCCACCTTGTGCAGCAACGGTGTGACTGCGGGTAGGAAAGACTTTCGTGAGACAAGCCGTTGTTAAGCCTTTTTCGGCCATGCCTAAAGTGGCCCGTAAACCGGCACCACCGGCACCGATGACGACGATATCATATTTGTGATCAATAATCTTGTAAGCCGTAGACACGTTATCCCCCCAAAGCGATGCGTAAAATAGCTAACACTGAAGCAATCGTGATGGCAATGACAAAAAATTTCATGGTAGCCATCACTATTGCTTTAGTAATTTCGTTGTGCATGTAGTCTTCTAAAACTTCTTGCAAACCGGCATGAGCATGATAAAACAATAATAAAATCAATAATATGAATAATTCTGTATTCCAGGGTAAGCGTATCCAAGCGACTAATGCGTCATAATCTGCTCTGGTAATGAAAAAAATAATCGAGGCCACGAACCATAATATCAGTGGTACTAAAGCGATAGCAGAAAGGCGTTGTGCGATAAAACGGTTAGTGCCTTCTCTGGCAGAACCTAAACCACGCACTTGTGATAAAGGGGTACGCATAAGATTCATTATCCTGCTCCTTTGATAGTGAACGCTAATAGCCAAGCTAAAGCGGTTAAAATAAAAGTGGCTAACCAGACGAATTTGCCAGTGGTATAAACGGTGTTGATGTCCAGTCCTAAGCCGGCATCCCAGAATAAATGGCGAATGCCATTACACAGATGGTAAAAAAGGGAGATGGACCATCCTAATAAGAGTAGTAATCCGAACCAAGAAGCTAACAAGCTTTGGGCCAGTTGATAGGGCTCTGGGCCGGCCGCTGCGGCCATGAGCCAATAGACTAGCACTAAAGTGCCTAGCGATAAAAAAATGCCTGTGGCACGGTGAAGGATTGACATGACTGATGTCAATTGGGGTTTGTAGATTTGTAAATGTGGCGAGAGGGGTCGCGGTGTTGTCATAGTTTGTTTCCTTTTTAAGAAATAATACAACGAAAAATGAGTTCCACTTTCTGATATTTAATGTCATTCATTGAGTTAAAAATAAATGTTTCAGTTATCTATAGCGTCTTTAGCGTCTTTAGCGTCTAAAGACGTTTATTTTATTTAACGCAAGAGGCGCAAAAGACGCAAGAGGCGCAAAAGGTATAGCCAGTTGACAATGGTGGGCAAGTGGGCGGTGAGTTTTGGGGATGAGTTTAAGAATCTGTCCGATCCAGTAATTCAACCCAATGCACTACCGGTATATTCGCAGCCGATTCTAAATGCGTCAAACAACCAATATTGGCTGTGGCAATCAATTCAGGTTGTTCTGATTCTAAGGCATTGATTTTATTCGCTAAGAGTTGTTGAGATAAATCGGATTGTAAAATGGAGTAAGTCCCGGCTGAACCACAACACAGGTGAGCATCCGGTACGCTTGTCAACTGAAAACCAACTGATTCGAGTATGGATTCTACAACACCTGTTATTTTTTGGCCATGTTGTAGGGAACAGGGGGCATGAAAAGCAATTTTGAGATTGTTGCGTTGGAATGACGATAAATCTTGCGTGGCTAATATCTCGCTGATGTCGCCTGTGATCTGAGAAATATGTTTTGCCTTATCTGCGTACTTGGGATCAGATTGTAAATAATAACCATATTCTTTGACGATTGAACCACAACCACTGGCCGTCATGACTAAAGCTTCTGCACCCGATTCTATAAAGGGCCACCAAGTATCAATATTACGACGCATAAATTGCCGCGCCTCTTCTGGCGCGGAGAGATGTTGGCTGATAGCACCACAACACCCTTCAGTGCGTAGCAAGGTAATGCCTAAACGATCTAAAACGTGGGCAGCTGCAAGATTGATATTCGGTGCCAAAGCCGGTTGTACACAGCCATCCAAAATGAGCATGGTGCGAGCGTGTTGTGTTGTGGGCCATACGCTTGTTGTCGGTTTACGGACAGGAATACTTTTTTTCATCTTCGAGGGCAATAATGGTCGAAACCCTTGCCCCAAGCGTAGTAGCGCTTTAAACCGCTTAGGATAAGCTAATACGACGCGTAGCGATTTTCGCTTAAAGGCCTCATACCAAGGCCGAGGTACACGTTGTTCTATCCATTCCCGCCCAATTTCCAATAGATGACTGTAACGCACCCCAGAAGGGCAAGTGCTTTCACAAGCCAGACAGCTTAAACAACGATCAAGGCGTAGTTGGGTTTTCTGACTCACAGCTTGGCCTTCTAAGGCCTGTTTTATCAGGTAAATACGGCCACGCGGGCCATCTAATTCATTACCTAATAACTGATAAGTTGAGCAAGTCGCGTTACAAAAACCACAGTGTACGCAAGATCGTAGGAGACTCTCTGCTTCTTTACCCAGTGTTGTTTGTTTAAAGCTTTCGTCTATTGCCGTTTGCATAATGTCAGTTATCAGTTATCAGTTATCAGTTGAGATTCTACTCATGGCAGATTGAATATCATAAGCGGATCAAAGGCTTTTTTGATACGACGATGTAATGCTGCCAAAGGCAGGGCTAAGGGATGAAATATGGCTTCAGTCTCTTCAATACGATCAGGATTACGAAAGAGGGTAGCATGTCCACCCACTGCGGTAACAGCCGCTCGAATTTCATCTACAGAGGCATCCGTTTTGAGCCAACGTTGGGCCCCCCCCCAGTCTAAAAACCATTCTCCAGGTAAATTAAGCGGTGGTGTCGCTGGTGCCAGCGATAAACGCCATTGTGCAGTAGGTTCTTGAAAAAAGGGATGTTGATGTTCACGCACGTTTTGCCAAAAGGGTTTATCTTGATGATAGATTTCTCCACCTAATTGACGCCTGGCGGCTTTGACACCCGCTTCCGTACCTGACAAACGCAGATAAACTTGACCCGCAACATAACAAGTTGCTGATAAAGGTAAGGATTGCGCTGCCCAAGTATTCATCAGCTTAAGAGCTTCTTCAGGTGTTTTTTCCCAGAACAGTGTGATTTCGTACACCGGTTTAGGTAAGACTTTCAGGGAAACTTCCAGTAATACGCCTAAGGTGCCTAAGGCACCAACCATTAAACGCGATACATCATAACCGGCGACATTTTTCATCACTTGTCCGCCAAATTTTAAAATCTCGCCTTTGCCATTGATACATTGAATGCCCAAGACAAAATCCCGTGCTGAACCGCTATAAGGCCGACGTGGGCCTGAAAAACCACAAGCAATTGTTCCGCCAAGCGTTGCCCCTTCGCCAAAATGTGGTGGCTCAAAAGCTAACATCTGACCGCCTTGCGCCAAGGTGGTTTCTATCGCGGTGAGTGGCGTACCTGTCCGCGCCGTTATCACGAGCTCTGAAGGTTCATAGTCAACCACACCGCAATGCCCTGCAACTTCAAATCGTTCGCCTTGAGCGGGCAGTCCATAAAATGATTTAGTACCCTTGCCTATAATATTTAATGGCGTTTGGTTAGCGTATGCCTGTTTAATCGTTTCTTGTAATGCAGAACTCTTGTCGTTAGTGGGCGTATTGTTATGATTAACTGACATATCAAAAATTTATCCCCTGTTTTGGGTAGGCAGGTATTAAAAATAAGAGCGTCCTGCGCAAAAGGTGATGACAGGTTTGATAGGATAGAACGTTGATTAAAAAATCAGCGTCAATCAGGCCATCATCTGCCGTATAAAGCGTTCTATCAAAAAATCAGCGTTTAGCGTAGCCGACCTTCGGTTCACGATTTCACACTAAAGTTTCGCGAAGTGAAATACAGTTTTTGCGTGGAATTAATAGATATCGTTTTTCTTATCAAACTCATCATAAGATTTTTACCCAGTACATTCCGTATAATTCTAAAAAAATTAAAAACTTAAATGGCCTACCGAAAATGACCCACCAATATATACTCGAAAAAATATTTGGCTATCAGCACTTTCGTGGTGAACAAAAAAATATCATTGAACACATTTTAGCGGATGGCAATGCCTTAGTGTTAATGCCAACAGGCGGTGGCAAATCGTTGTGCTATCAAATTCCCGCCCTCATTCGTCCAGGCATTGCAATCGTCATTTCGCCCTTAATTGCTTTAATGCAAGATCAAGTGAGTGCATTGCAACAATTTGGCATCCGCGCCGCCTGTCTCAATTCGAGTTTAACTTATGAAAGTGCCCGTGTGGTATCCCAGCAATTACGTCAAGGAGAATTAGACTTACTCTATGTCGCCCCCGAAAGAGTGATGACACCCCGTTTTTTAGAATTTCTGAATTCGGCACAAATCGCGCTTTTTGCCATAGACGAGGCGCATTGTGTGTCGCAATGGGGGCATGATTTTCGACCAGAGTATGTACAACTCTCTATTTTACATCAACATTTTTCGACTATTCCACGTATTGCACTCACGGCCACGGCCGATGGCCCAACACAACGAGATATCATAACCCATTTAGGCTTGGAAAATGCGAAAGTGTTTATTGCCGGTTTTGATCGCCCCAATATTCGTTATCGCGTCGTGCAAAAAGACAAAGCGCGTGATCAACTTTTGACCTTTCTCAATGCAGAGCATCGTGGCGATACCGGTATCGTTTACTGTTTATCACGGAAAAAAGTGGATGAGATTGCCGCGTGGTTAACCCGGCAAGGTTGGTCGGCCTTACCGTATCATGCGGGATTAGACAAAGAAATACGAAAAAAGCATCAAATGCGATTTTTACGCGAAGACGGTTTGATTATCGTCGCCACTATCGCTTTTGGTATGGGTATTGATAAACCCAATGTCCGTTTTGTCGCTCATTTAGATTTGCCAAAAAGTATGGAAGCCTATTATCAAGAAACCGGCCGGGCCGGGCGTGATGGCCTACCCGCGAATGCGTGGATGGCTTATGGCTTACAAGATGTGGTCAAATTACGCAATTTACTAGATGAGTCAGAGGCCAATGAACAACATAAACGGATAGTACGCCATAAATTGGAGTCTATGCTGGGCTATTGTGAAATGACGGCTTGCCGTCGTCAAGCCTTATTAGCCTATTTTGGTGAACACTTGTCCAATCCTTGTGGAAATTGTGATACTTGTTTAGAACCGGTAGCAACGTGGGATGCGACAGATGTCGCCCAAAAAGCCCTGTCTTGTATTTATCGAACGGGCCAGCGTTTTGGTGTTCATTATTTGATTGATGTGTTACTCGGTAAAAGCAATGAACGCATAGAAAAGTTTAAACATGATCGCGTCAGTACTTTTGGCATCGGTCAAGAATTGAATAACAAGCAATGGCAATCTATATTTCGACAACTGATTGCAAGGGGTTTTGCTACGGTTGATGTCGAAGGTTATGGCGGTTTACAACTCACTGAAAAAGCCCGGCCCCTGCTACGCGGTGAACAAGCTATTGAGTTACGCAAAGATATCTTAACCCAGAAAAAAACCGATAAAAAATATAGCCGTTCTTCACGTATGGAATTTGAGGGCCATGATAAAATGCTTTGGGAAGCCTTGCGTCGTAAACGTATGGAATTAGCACTCGAACAAACTGTCCCGCCCTACGCCATTTTTCATGATAGCACGTTAGAGGAAATGGTACAAAAAAAGCCTCATACGAATGAAGAATTTGC
>JAYQWI020001264.1:0-1604 GCA_035871815.2 Candidatus Parabeggiatoa communis | reverse complement strand
GAAGTGGCTTTCCAAAAAGCGAAGAAAAAACATCCAACTGCCATACTCATGGAAATGTGCTTAAACGAAACCGGGGCGTGTGGCAGAATATGATCAAAGGTTACTTTAATTATCGGGGAGAGCTATTTTTTGAAATGGATTTAATGGCTGTTGATAGTTCAATCGTAACCATGGATGCCATGCTAGACACGGCTTCACAGATTGGTTAGCCATGAATATTCAAGATAGAAAGATTAGGATGGTCTTTTATCGAAAAATCGGAAAAGTAAACTGCCGGTGGAATGATTGAATTTAATCATTATGCCGTTACTGTTGTTTTTGATAATCAAGAAATAACGATTCCAGTGCTTGGAGGTGATGAATTTACTCACATTCTGATGGGATTACAATGGCTAAACAATCGAAGATTAGTCGTTGATAGGAAAATGGACTTACTCACATTAGGAGAATAAAACAGGCAATCCATTCCCCATTCCCTATTCACCTTCGTTCATTGACTATGGTAGAGACGCGATGCTTCGCGTCTCCGATGCTTCG
Organism: Candidatus Parabeggiatoa communis; assembly: GCA_035871815.2. Lineage (GTDB taxonomy): Bacteria > Pseudomonadota > Gammaproteobacteria > Beggiatoales > Beggiatoaceae > Parabeggiatoa > Parabeggiatoa communis. The sequence continues at coordinate 1,067 of JAYQWI020001264.1, read as the reverse complement.
CGTCTCCGATGCTTCGCGTCTGTGATGCATCGCGTAGAAACAGACAATGAGTTAGAGAAAACGGATAGGTGATAAGTACTGAACCACAAATAAACAGGTATTTTACCGCAAAGAGACGCGAAGCATCGCGTCTCTACAAACCTGAAAATTTTTGGCGAAAGTACTTAAGGGGTTGAATGTGAAACTTCGTTCCGAGCGTAGCGAGATCATAGCCCCAGGCGGAACCCTCATCGTTAAAAATAAGTCTTTAAATATATGATTTAAAATGTCATTTTTCTATCTTGGTAGGAGCGTAGTGGATACTTACCCTACTTTTGACGATTTTTGACTTGTGTATAAGGATGAGGGTGGAACCTGGGATTCCCTATGCCTAACTTATCCCTATTTGTTCTCCTGGCCAGCAAGTCGCTTAGATCAAGTCTACATCGGAATGAATTTCGACTAGGCTAGGGCCATCGTGGGCCAATGCCTTTGAAATGGCCGCATCAAGTTCTTCTTTCTTCGTCACCGATATCCCCAGCGCACCGCAAAGATTGGCATATTCAGCAAAATCGGGGTTATGCAGGGAAGTCTGCCACACGTCCCAGTTGCCCGCCTTTTGTTCCTTGCTGATTTTGCCTAACTCATTGTTACGCAACAGAATATGGGTGATATTCATCCCATATTTAACGGCAGTATTCATTTCAGCCAGGTATTGACCGAAGCCACCATCCCCTGAAACCGACACCACTGGCCGTCCTTTAAAGCGGGGATCATCCTCTTGCGTGGCGGCCCAGGCCCCCATCGCTGCGGGAAAGGAAAAACCAATCGAGCCCAGGTAACCTGACATCAAGATCGATTGTTGCTGACACTCAAAATAGCGCCCAAAAGAATAGGTATTGTTTCCGACATCAACCGCGATGATGGCATTATCTGGAACCAGTTGCTTCATCGTGGCAAAGATTGCGGCGGAGTTGACTCCTTTGCCCCGATCATCTTGCGCTCGGTTTTCTTTTTCCTTCCGCCAGATATCCCAACGTGTTGCCAACTCAGCACGTTGATTGACAGTATTGATCTTGCTCGCCAAT
>JAYQWI020001263.1:0-6928 GCA_035871815.2 Candidatus Parabeggiatoa communis | reverse complement strand
ATCATTATTCGCATCATAACTAAAAAAGGGTACTGACCCCTTTTTCCTTTTCATGGTCGATAATTCAGAGAAACTTAAGCAGATTATTGCCTTTGTAGAAAAAGCTAAATATTTCACCATCAATCGCCCCCGTCAATTTGGCAAAACGACGACACTATCTTTACTCGCAAAACAACTCAACCAGCGGGATGATTGTGTCGCGTTAAAGATTAGTTTTGAGGGAATTGATACCGATACACATCAGCATCAGGAAAGATTTATCGCCGAATTTCTCATCATGATAGCCCATCGACTTGATTTTTTTGGGCTTTTCGCATCAGAGCCAATTGATTGAAGAAGATCGTCCTTCGATCACTCATTTACCCGCGTTATCTCACTTCCTCACAAAATTGGTAGAAACGATATCCTCCAAATCGTGGGGGTTGATGATAGATGAAGTAGATAAAAGCAGCAACAATCAGTTATTCTTATATTTTTTAAGTATATTACGAAATAAATACCTCACAAGAGACGAGGGTGAACAGACTTTCCAATCCGTTATTTTGGCTGGCGTGCATGATATAAAAACGCTTAAACGAAAAATCCGTCCCAGTGAGACTTCTGGATACAACAGCCCGTGGAATATCGCAGTTGACTTTACAGTCGATTTGAGTTTTGCAGCAGATGAAATTGAGACGATGTTGCACGATTACCGCATTGATAAACAGATACAGCTAGATAGAACAGCGATTGCGACACGATTATATTATTACAGTGCCGGTTATCCCTACTTGGTGAGTAAGTTGTGTAAATTTATAGATGAAGAGATTGTCCCCAATCGTTTGGACAAAAATTGGTCAGTTGATGATGTGGAAACCGCTTTTAAAATGATTGTGAAGGAAAGCTATACAACCACCTTATTTGATAGTTTAATCAAAAATTTGGAGAACAATCCGGATTGGTATGAACTGATTTTCCATATCGTTGTCAATGGTAAAAATTTCAATTTTACGATTGCAAACCCAGTGATTAACTTAGCGCATTTATATGGCATCTTAAAACCCACAGAACGGGAACATTGTCAAATCTATAACCGCATTTTTGAGCAACGGATTGGGTGCTGATTCTATATGATGTAACTGATGTTAGCACGATGCTTCCAAACGTGGCATTGAACTTGTCATTTGTCGCGGTGCGAAAAATCTCAAAAAAACCGATTTGTCGCGAGGCTCGAAATGACCAAAAAGTTAAGTTGATGCCCACGCCGAATAGAGTTACATCGTATGGAATCAGCACCCAACGGATTTATGCCTACATGATCTCGAAATCCTTGCAAACTCAATATGGAAACATCAATGGCTTTGGTGGGCCAGATTGACGGCTGATGGTTTAGATATTAGGCTGATATTACAACGATTTCAATCGTTTATGCGGGAAAACTATGCTCAACAAGATCAGATTTTTTTGGAACGGGAAGGGCGATTATTGTTTTTAGCCTTTCTCAAACCCATTTTGAACGGACGAGGTTTTGAATTTAAAGAACCGGTTGTTGGTGATGAACGACGCATGGATATCGTCATCACCTGTCAAAACCAACGCGATGTCATTGAACTCAAACGGTGGTACGGGGAGAAATATCATCAAGAAGGGTTACAACAGCTCAGTGATTATTTGGATATCTACTCCCTAAAAAATGGATATCTGTTGATTTACGATTTCAACAAAGGCAAGACTTATAAAGAGGAAGAAATTTCGTTTCATGACAAAGAGATTTTTGCCGTGTGGGTATGAAGCTCGCGTAGTAAAAAAAATAGGAATGGTGCATGACGCTATCGCTTATGCACCCTACAAATGACAATTTATCAATCAAACATATACGGCTTACGAGTTGACCCATTTTTTGTATTCGATGCGAAAATTTGGGATGATTTTATCAAGATTAATAATGAGTTTTGCCATTGATTTTCTTGGTTAGCACATTTTTGTAACTCATTTATTATTTTTATCCGCATTGGTTTGTAAGGACTACCTGAATGGAATGGTGAGCAAAAAAAACGTGGTATGTTCCCTATTTACCTTTGACGGGAACAGAACATCCGTTGTAAAACGTTAATCGTTCGAGATTGTAACGCTTTTTTGGGAGATAGCCATGAAAATAGTCATTTGCGTCAAGAGAGATTTGGAGGGCAATATCGCCCTGAATAAAATCGTTCAGGATTTGCAAGGGCACGATCTGCTGGTTTTGCTAAGCGATCATTTTATGAAAACCGAGCGGGAAAATCAGGAAGCGGCCCGGTTCATTTTTTACGAAAGGGATTTGCTGGTAGAGCAGATTTTCCCTTTGCTCGAGGCAGTTCCACTTTCAAAACACCAGCCCCGATATTTGACATTCGAGCAAATCCGGCAAGTTTACGGTGTTCCAATTTTGATCACCCGGAACGTGAATGATGCGGAAAGCGAAACCCTCATCCGGTCTTTCGACCCGGATGTTATGCTCTCTGTGCGTTTCGACTTTATTTTCCGACCCCATATCATCGCCCTGCCCAAACTGGGAATTTTAAACGTTCATCCTGGGGCACTGCCCCGTTACCGGGGGGTTTACGCACCGTTTCGAGCTATGCTCTACGGAGAAGAAAAGATCGGTTGCACACTCCATTTCATCGACGAAGGAATCGATACTGGCCCCATCGTGGGCATTCAGTATATGCCCGTTGATTACAAGCGGTCGGTACTATGGCACATAGCCCATCTCTATCCCCTAGGGATCGATATGTTCGTCGAATCCATTCCCCTGATGGAATGCGGAGAGCTGCCTCCGGCCGATCCGCAACTGGCAGCAGAACAACATTACTACACCTTCCCGACCCCTGAAGAGTTCAAGCAATTCAAAGAAAGAGGATTCTCTTTAATTGATGATCGGGAGTATCTGAATTTTCTTCTTTTGTACCGTTCTCCCGAACTTTGAAACGACTTGAGCCGTTAAGAAAACATACCAGAACTGGTGGTCGATCCGGCCAAAAGCTGGGCGAACACATAGGTTCGCCCCTACAGCCCCTGAATACGCGGTATTTTGTAGGGGAAAACCTGTGTGTCTGCACTTAATGGCATTGTCGTGGTATATGCGGTGGACAGGCAGGAAATCGATCATGAAATCGTCGTGAGGGTCGATATCGGGGAACTGTGGGAAGGGCTAATGCCAGAAACCCTGATGGACATGGCCAAGCAGAAACGTCAAAAGCCGTCACCTGAAATTTTGCAAATTGGGAGTAAATTTGGGGTGCTACTGTTGGGAAACATTCCGACCATCATAAACATATACTTTTTCAAAAGACGGAGAAATCATCGCCCTTACTAAGGATTCGTATCTTAGAGAGAATTCAAGATGATCACCAATAGAAATAGATGTATTTGCATTGGTAATATCTATTACTGTGACATCCTGACTTGAGCCAATGATTTCTACGCCTTCTTGCGTACTCCTTAATCCATTCGTCAGTGTCGAAGCATACCCGAAATCAATAATGGCACGTTGCCGAAATCCCTTGTCTTGATTTTCATGATCTTTCTTGTCCTTTATTTCTAGTATTTCGCCTTTGAGTTTAAAGGTTTCCTGACTTAAACTAGGAATTTCTCGTTTAAGAGCGGGATCATATCCCAAAAAAATACCTTCACCTATTCGTAGTTGATTGATTTTTTTAGGAAAAAGATTGTTGTAGAACAAGCTCCAAATACTCGTCCCCCCTATTGATAATAGGGCAGATTTGAAGTGACACTGGTATTCAACCTTTTCAACGCATTGAATAAAATTATTAAACCAATCTACCTTCGGCTCCGTCGCTTGAAAACAACCAAAATTAGCACTGAATCCGGCAATTTGGACATTTTCAACCAGTGCCTGATTTAAAAAATAAACCAGTTCTTCAGGAAGAACGCCTTCGCGCATATCACCCATTTCAACAGGAATAATGACTTGTGATTGCTTTGACAACGGAGATTGGCTATACTTTTTCAGTATTTCCAATTCACTGATAAAGATAAAATCACAAGTGAAATGGTTTTCTAACGCTGAAAGAGAAGAATGTAACAGCATTTTTTTGACGCTAATTCCTTGAAAATTTTTCGGCTGAGATTCGGCAATGATATCTGCCCCTGCGTTAATAATGGCTTGAATTATCTTGTTATCTCCACAACAACATTTTGTAACCACAACCAGTTTAATGTGATTGTGTTGGCAGATTTTTTTGACAATGCGAAAATTTTGTACGATTTTATCAAGATTAATAATGAGTTTTGCCATGTAATACAATACCTTGTCAGGAAAAAAATGCTCACAAACATTGAAAAGAAGCACAAGCCTTTTTATTTCCAATAATTATTAACTCAACAATGTCAGCTGATAAATCAAGCTTTTTCAAAAAACTTGGGTTCGATTCCACCATTAATGTGACATTGTCAAGTTAATCAACATCAAATTTAAAGTTTGCAAAATATGTGATTTGTACTTGAGCTATCGTGAAAATCACAAATTTCACCTTTTATATACTTAAACCCTGCGTCATTTCCTAAAATAGGATAATCCTCTGGGTGCCACGCCGGGACAATCTCAACATGTTCTTCCAATACTTTACCCTCTTCTACACGAACCAATTTCGTATAACGGTGTCTAACAATTTGTTTGGAAAGCAAACGATTTGGCACCACTTTAAACTCATTTTGCATCTCTTCCAGTACCTGCCCATGGACAGGGTGCTGATGTTTTTTGATGGTTGGAGGAGGTTTTTCATCTAACCAGCGGTGATCAAAAGCACATGAGCGGTAATCATTAATAAGAACATAGCCACCCGGCTTTAATAGCCTATTAAATTCATGGAATGCATGATTGCCTCCTAAATTATTGCATTTCTCATGGATTAGGGTGAAAGAAGAAAAAGGCACTATGACACAATCAAAAATTTGATCTGCAACCGGATAGGGCACATTCATGGCATCCCATAATACGAAGCGATTCCAGTGCTGAGTCGGAATATTTGACTTTAATTTGTCAAAAAACCACTTTGATTTTTCCAACCCATATAAGTCGCACTCTCTCTCCAATAATCGTCTGGATATCCTTCCTGTTCCTGAAGCAATTTCTAATGTGCGTTTATCTTTTATATACGAAACAAAGAAATCAACTTCAGCTTGGGTAATTTTTCCATACCAGCCATTGTCATACAGTTCGCTCAACAAAGCAGTATAGTGCGATACTTCTTCAATATTCTCATTGCATGTAGCTTCTGAGTTCCAAATTGACATAGACATTATAGTCAGTCCCTTAGAAAAATACGTAGTTCTCAATAAGTAGTTAGCAGTAAAAGGGGTCAGTACCCTTTTTAGCTAAAAATTTTTAATACCTTCGCCAAATTGTCAAAATCAGAAAGCCATAAAAAATATCCATTAAAAATTGATGAAAGTCAGAAATAAAAATGGCCAAAGGTATTCTTTTAACTGACATTTCGCACCTCTGAAAATGGATTTTTTGAGTGATCAAATCCGCTCAAATCGGTGTCGAAAAAACATAAGAAATTACAAATCCGTTTTGTTGTCGTTTTGGAAAACAACATAGACACCAGAAATGGCGATTAAAATCCATGATTTATTTTTAAGTGTTTGATTAATCAATTATTTTTATTCAATAACGCCTATTTTTAAGGGGCGAAATGTCAGTTTTAAATCTAATGAAAGGCTAAAAACAACGCCATCAAAATAGCAAACGCATTATAACATAAATAATTGGGTCAAATTTCGACCGACAAGCAATCACGCGCCCTCGCGTGATATCATCAATCATAGTATTGTAAATAATTGATAATTAAAGAAATTAAATATTTTTAACCCGTTTAACCCCTTTTTTTTAAATGAGTCAAATTTCAAATTTTGCGAGACGAAGTGGCGGTACGCCCAAATTTTCCTATCACTTTTTGATTATTAAAAAAACACTTTTTTTGTCCTTCAGCAGATTTGAATATAAAACGCTTAAAACTCAATCCGTTATAAAAGTCTCGCGTGTCAATTGACCAAAAATTGAAAAGCGTGTTATTAAAAAAGTTTTGAAAAATCAGAGGCTTGTTGTCTCAGAATTGATTTGCCAGTTGGGTGTTATAGACGTTCAGAAAAATAACTTCCAAATTTATTCTAGGCTTCCAATTCTTCCTTAAATGGTGTGTGAAATTATTTATCTGACAAACTATATTTGATATTGCCTAATCGGAAAAATGCCGAACCCTCATCAAAAAAGCCAGCGTCGGGGGGGCCTGTAGAGGTACTGGACGCACACTGTATATCATTTGAATTAGAACTGAAATAGAGTAATTTAAAAGCGGATTGATCGGATCACAAAACAATAATCTGGTTTTGTCATTTGATAAATCAATTATTTTTGGAGAGGTGATTCATGCTCATCAAGTTATTTTAGCCACGTCATATAGATTAGTAGATGCTTATATTGCGATTTTTGTGGAAAACGGGTATTGAGTCCCCTCCGAAAAGTTATTTTGAAGTGGTATATAAGTAATTGCTAACATAAACCCCTATCCTGCTGTCGTAACAGCTAAATTATTTATTTGAAAAACGGGCAGATGCGACAAAAACAGCTCATATATAGCGTTTCCCGATTGAATGAAGTACAAATTTTACGACATTTTTTTTGATGTAGGGTGGGTAGGAGCGTAGCGGAGTCGAAGACCAGCGAAGCTAAACCCACCATTTCCGAGTTCGGTGGGTTTCGCTCCGCTACGCTCCGCTACGCTCCGCTCTACCCACCCTACAGTTACTGGGTTTCACACACATTCAACCCCCTTCTGGATTGTGCCTTTTAATTGATTTTTAGGATTGATTTTTTTTTGTACTTAGCTTCGCTGACCTTCGGTTCATGCAATCGGGAAACGCTATAGCTTTGGGTTGTCGTGAT
>JAYQWI020001262.1:0-2638 GCA_035871815.2 Candidatus Parabeggiatoa communis | reverse complement strand
AACGTAGTCGTCTCATCAGAGAAAGTATTGTTTTGAAAAATAAGATGAATCGCACCCTGATCGATCTCTAAACTATCAACATACTGTCCGCCTAAATTTTGTGGCTCAGGTAAATTAACCGCATGATTATCTTTGGGTAATTGGCCTCGATAGGCATAATAATCGCCAATCGTTTTGGTAATCCTACTGGCCAGAATAAAGGCCTCACTGACTTTAGCGCTTTTCATGTAATCACTATAAGACGGTATGGCAATCACCGCTAAAATGCCAATGATAGCCACAACAATCATTAATTCTATTAACGTGAAACCCTGATTTTTTGTTTGCATATTTATACGGAACGCACTTAAAAATGGGAGCCTATTTAGAATCGCATAAGGGTAGTGCTGCAATGTGGATGATGAAAATTATAAAAGATAGAACGCTGATTAAACTATCACCAAAATTGCAGGACTCCCCGAATATTTGCCTCAATATTATTATAATCAAGCATATAAAAAATAGGTTGATTTCGTTAATGAGATATCAATTTATTGATAACTGATAACTGATAACTGATAACTGATAACTGATAACTGAAAACTGACAATTCACTTTCTACAAAATTTAGGTAAAAAATATTTCTTCTCTAGTGTGCTACTACAAGTCCAATTTACGATGCCGACCCAAGAATTTTCCTTAACAACGGGCTGCAAGCGCAAAGTGTGTCCCGCTATTTGTGCCTCACTACGATCTCCAAAAGTGACTTCAATCACACCATTGATCACCTCAACACCAGAGACATAATGACCCATAATTTGTTCAGCAACACCAGCGGCTTGATTATTCGCCGGAAATCGTCCGTGATAAGCATAATAATCACCAACCGCTATTTTAACTGTCACAGCAAGTAAGCTACTTTCTGCGACTTGGCTTTTAGTCATGTAGTCGCTATAAGCCGGGATAGCCACCGCCGCAAGCATCGCAATAACGGTGACAGTCAGCATCAGATCGAACAAAACAAAACCTTTATTGTCCATGTTTTCCTCGCTAAATCTCACCGCCCATCGAAAAAATAGGCAAATACATAGAAAGAATCAACAATCCGGCTATGATACCAATTAAAATAATGAGCAATAAAGTGTAACTTCTAATAATCGGGCCCGTCGCTTGCTGCAATTGTTTAGCATACAAATCAGCCAATTTCGCTAACAATTTATCCAGCTTATTGGCTTGTGTACCGACTACTGCGGCATGAACCATTTTCTTTGGAAAAATCGAATGCGCTTGTAAGGCATCAGACAAAGGCATACCCTCAGCAACTTGTTCGCTCACCTGATTGAATCGTTTAGCGTAAATCGGATTATGGACTATTTGAGCCGCCGCCGAAAAGGCTTTAGCAACAGACGCACCCTCAGAGAGCATAAAAGCACACGTTCTCAAACCACGTATTAACGCGATTTTGTGATACAGTCTACCAATTAAGGGGATATACAAAGTGACGATTTGCCACTTTATCCGTACCAACCAGCCCAAAACGAACACGCCACCCATGATCAATAGCCCATTAGCGACAAAAAAATTAGATAGATTCAGAACCCATTGAGTTAATGTGGGTAAACTGCCCCCAAAACTCCTGAACATATCCGCAAACACCGGCACCACATAAATCAGAAGGAACGTTGTCAAAATAAATAAAAGGAAAAGCAAAAACAAAATATAAAGGGATGAAAACGCGATCCTTTTGGTCAAATTTTGGGCATCAATATCCATAGATTCACGGTATTGTGCAATTTTAACCAAGCTTGCCGTTTGATTGGCTTCATCTTTCCCACTACTGACTAGCCTTTCCACCAGAAAGGGTTCAAAATAATCAGGATATTGAGCAAAACTATCCGCCAAGCTCATACCCTTTTCGACATCGTTAAGAATGGCAGCAATTAATTTCTGCATACCCCGATTGTCTTGTTCCTGTTGAACAATTTTAAGCGCATCACGACAAGCAATACCACTTTCCAATAGTAAAGCCAATTCACCGATAAATTCAGTGATGTGAACAGACATTTTCACGAAAAATCCTCCTATACTTTTTCAGTTATCAGTTATCAGTTATCAGTTATCAGTTATCAGTTATCAGTTATCAGTTATCAGTCAAAAGGGCGAACACGCAGGTTCGCCCCTACAAAGTCAACCCTCTTTCAGCCTTCGATATTTTTATAAAAATATCTCTAGTCCGAAAAAATTAACGACATGTAGAAACCAAATATTGAGAGAGCATATCAGTGTGATTTTCACCTTGAATCACAAAATGAGCGGGTGCTTGAGCATAACCACAATGCCATTTTATCACTTTAGGCAGATCATTTTCAGCCAAAGCCGGGCGAACACTTAATAAGGAACCATTCATATCGGGAAATTCAACTAAAATAGCCCCATTATTCATATTAATATTTTCGACATAGGTGCCAGAAGTCTGAATATTATCAATCTGATCAATATTAGCGGGAAAATGTCCATAGATCGAATAATATTCAGCAATACTGAGTTTCATACCGCCCGTTAACGCTATACCCTCCGTCACTTTAGCACGTAGCATATAAGTTTGGTAGAAGGGAATAGCAACAGCGCATAACACACTGATAATCAAGCATGAAATCAA
>JAYQWI020001261.1:0-2743 GCA_035871815.2 Candidatus Parabeggiatoa communis | reverse complement strand
TTAAGACGTTGAGACGTTCTTGAGTAAATGTGCCGGCCGTCAAGTTATTCTCTAAATAAAGAATGGCCCGCAATTGTTGTTGATAAACAATCGGAAAACATAACACCGACTGAGTTTGATGCGTTTTAATATAGGGATTCTCTGTATAAAGTCCTTCCCTTCTCGCATCGGCTAACAGAACATTTTCTTGGGTGCGAGCTACATAGCTGATAATCGCTTCTGGCAAATGGTTTTCAGCTGGCAGAGAATGCAAGGTTGTGATTTCCTTTTTGTCTATCGTACCTTCTGCTTCAATTACCCATTTATCCTCATGCGGTAAAATCAAAAAACCACGTTCAGCTCCGGCATTTTCAATCACAATCCGCATCATTTTTGACAGAAGTTGACTTAATACGATTTCTCCAGAGAGTGTTTGCGAAGCTTTCATCACACTGTCTAAATCTAACCATTGTGAAGTACTGGTTCGAGTTCGCTTTGAAGCCATAATAGTGGCAGCTCCGATACTGGTAAGCATGGTTGGCATAGCCAGTACGCTTTCCCTAACTAACCATTGAGGATATCTTTCTTCTAAATCCTTAACTTTTGCCAACGCTCCCCATTGTTGATAGTGATAGTGGGCCTCTTTCATGTAGGTTTGGGCAATTTTTTCCATGCCACGCCCTAAGTAAAACTTAGCCGCTAATTCATAAGCTAGGGCTTCCTCTTGAATATACTCATTATCAGTCGCACCTTTGATGGCTTGTTCATAGAGGGTTTCGGCTTCAATAATTTTCCCTAATACTCGTGCTTTTTCAGCCTCGACTAGATCATATTTGTGCTGATAATTCATGGGAGCATGTTCAGCCCATTTTTTGAGATACTTTTGCCAAGCTTCTACCTTTTGAAAGACCTCTTCAGAGAATGTTTGAGTCAATGCCAACTCGACAAGAGGAGAAAAAAAACAAAATTGCATCAAAGGATGATGCCCCGTAATCAGGTAGGCATACTTTTCTGCTGCCTTAATGTATCGTTGAGCCTCTTCAAATCGTTCAAATAAATAGTTCAATGAAACTTTATTGAAGTAGTAAACGAAAGATTCAACATTATTTTTCCGTTCTAACATAGAGGGTAATTCTTCTTCCTCATTATAAACCTCTCCTTTGAGTTCACACGGATCATCTCCTTCCCCCATCAGATTTAAAACGGTTTGATACATGTTAAAAGTCATTGAGCCAAAATATCCAACATATCGAAAAGCGATCGAATATCGCTCAAATTCCTCTCTGACATAAGACAATTTTTCACCTGCGGCATAAACCAGACGGAGATAATTCATAATCCCATAAGTAGAAAATTCCAAATCACCGACTTCAAGCCCGATCTGATATGCTTCTTTTAAGGATGGAAGTGTATCGCGTAGATGTTCTTTCCAAATGGCTATATGTGAACTATGATTGTTCAACACAATAGGGGCAAGTTGCTTATGCCCTTGTTGTTGAAGTAAACTGTGAGCGAGTTTACCACATTGATACCCTAGCGTGTAATCAGCAATATTCGGATCACAAAGAACTAAACCGTAATTAACATAAGAAACTGGAGAATCAGGGGCGTTGCCATATTCAATAGATAATTTGATCCCTACACAAGAAATCAAAGGAAATAAAGTGGGTCTGCCAAAAAAACTGAGAGGAATCATGCGGGTTAAAATTCGCATGGCCGCTAATTTAAGCGGTTCTGTCATGACCGGAAATGCTAATAATTGTTCTTGGCTGTAGTCATCCAATAATTTTTTGGTCTGCGTCAACCAATTTCCTACTTCTTCTTGGCTCGGTTCTTCAGGTAAATCCACTCCTAACCAATGCAAATAAGTTAAACCGGCATGAATTCCATCCAAGTGTTGATTTTGCACAGAATAAGCTTGGAGTTTGGTTTCAAATACGGGTACTTGATCAATAATTTTTTCGGCTTTATCAAGAACAATATTCGCAAAATACGCCATTTTTTCAAAATCATTACTTAAATATGCAGCCTCGGTTCCTTCCACATACAAGTTAATGGTTAGATTGTAATCAGTTTGCCAACTATCTGTTGACAAAAGCCTCATCCCGATTTGTAAGTATTTAATAGAAGCTCCATGAGCTGTTGCCATCTTCGCTTTTTGCCCCGCCATCAAATTCAGCCCTGCTATTTCAAGTCGCTCGGCTTGATTATTGAGCAATTCCAGGCTGTGATTAAAATGCCTTACAATATCAAATATTTGTCCTTCTAAAACGTTAGCGGGGGTATTTTTAAACAGTAAACGACCGATTTGTAAATGGACGGCTTGTTTCTGTTCATCATCAATCCGTGCATAAGCGGCTTGTTGTACCCTATCGTGTAAAAACTTGAATTGGGCTTTGTCAAAAGTCTCAAGATGTTTGTAGTTTTCATCTAAGGGCTGAATAAGCTCTTCAGCAATTGCCGGACTTAACGTAGATAAGGTCTCATTCAGGCCCTGTTCATAAATAATCGCTAAGATGGACAAATCAAATTGATTACCAATGCAAGCCGCCAATTGCAACGTTGCCGATGTACTCGAAGGCAATTTTTCAATTTTGTTTGCCATCAATTCAACCACATTATCGGTGATATTTTGAGCGACTATCTGTTCAACGTCCCACCGCCATTTTTGTTGTTCAAAATCAAACCGCAATAACGCCTCGAAATACAAGGTGTGCAAAAATTGATGGGTGAAAAAGGCATTGCCTTGTGTTTTCTGGTAAAT
>JAYQWI020001260.1:0-12200 GCA_035871815.2 Candidatus Parabeggiatoa communis | reverse complement strand
TGGTGAACACATTCTGAGTTTAACCGCAACCGACAGTGAAGGCCTGACTGACACAGCCAGTATCACAGTACACCTCTTCCGGGATCGCCCCGCAATATTGCCAGCCAGATTAGCCGTTTCCAGTCGAAATGTCTACTTACTGAGCAATGGAGAAAGCTTGTCAGACACCCTTGAAATCAACAACTTAGGTGAAGCCAGCCTCAATTGGACGGCCACTGCTGATGTCAACTGGTTACAATTATTGCAAATCAGTCATACTACGCCATCACAACTCATGATAACCGCCAACCCGACAGGCTTGGAAATAGGCGAATACACCGGCACCGTCACCATTACCGGCAATAACGGAGAGAGACAAACCGTTGAAGTCATGTTAGCACTCAATCAAGTACCTCACGCGCCCGTCGTCAGTACACCTATCATTTCATCAGCCCCACTGTGTTCGATAAACCGAGGCACAATTGACAATGTCTGCCATGCAGGGGATAGGCTATTGAGTGGTAACGTAGTGGTTGGCGAAAATGCCAGTATGAGCCACGCGATTTTTGAAGGCGAGATTGACAATGAAGGATTGATTTCTAATTCTCTTATCGCACCAACAGCCCTCTTAACGGGTGGGCTTCTCAGCGGCTATATTGAAAATGAAGGCACCTTGAAAGACTTTGAATTTCGAGGCCTCTCAATTATAGGCGGCACCTTAGCTGGCAACATCACAAACAGCAGTCAAGTGGGCGGGTATTTTCAAGATGTGCAGTTAGCCCCCAATACTGAGATTACAGGCGGACAACTGTCAGGCACTATCATAGGAGAAGCCCAAGCCCCCGCGTGGTTAGAAAACCTCAGCATCAAATCCGGCAGCCACCTTGATAACGTCATCATCGCTCACAACGTCACATTAGGCGAATCCGTCACGCTAGGAGAAGGGGTACGATGGCAAATGAGATTCACAAGCCAAGCAACAGGAATAGACAATCTCGGCAACCCCGTAGACAACTTACAAACGGCATTTGACTGCCTGACACATCCCGTCAAACAAATTGACACCCAACCCGTGCGCATGGTAACCGGTGAAACCCTCAGCTTCTCAATCAACATCAGCCTAGATCAGGCCCATGTTCAACAGGCCGGTGAACTGCTCATCATTCAACAAATCCCCCAAGGCTTTGAGATGTTAGTTGGCGAACACTGGTTGACATGGGATGGCTCGATAAGCCACTTAGAAGCGGTAGAATCTTACGACGCACTACCCGAAACACTAGAACACGTTATTCAACTCACCCCGCCAGAAGGTGAATACACCCTCTACATTGGCTATCGCCTCAGCGAAGAAGGCACCCTGATTTACAATGGAGAGCAACCTATTCAATATATCGTTGAAAGTGTTGAGGAATAGTTTGTTATGACTGAAAGAGACTATCCAGAAAAAGGATAGTCTTTGTTTTTCGGTGGGAATACGAGTACAAAGGATTGAGTTGGCGTAACGCCAATATTGCTATATATTGTAACGGATTTTGGGGAGGCCAGAAATAATGACGCTTTTCCCTTATTTGAAGGGCGCATTTCTAAAAAAAGGTCATCAAGATAAATTTTGAAGGCCCGATTGGAATGCATGTTATTTTGCGGCCCGATTGGAATGCATGTTATTTTGCGACGGCCAAAATTGATAATGAGCCTTTTTTTGGGAATGCGCCTGCCCCCCTTGACTTCGTTATAATCAGGAAAAATTGATATACTCAGCATCGTCATAACTTGCGCTATTAAAATTTGACAGCCAACAGACAGGCAACCGCTTTTATAATAGCGCAATCTATTTTGATGCTAAATAAAGCACCCGGAAAATGGGAATGTGCCCTTTTATCATTTTCCCCAGCAACAAGCGTATTAAAGGCCTTGCTTTAGTTTCAGCTAATGTAGTAAATTTAGATTCCTAAAAGCTTTTTTCACATTCTCTTTAAAATTTTGATAAGAAGGCAAATATTCCAATTTATCTAAATCTATTTTTTGCCCGATGGATGAATATAAGTCGGCAATAGTTAAGTCTTTTCTTCTTTTTCTCGTTAAATTTTTCCTTGCTATTTGAATCGCTTTCTCTATCACCTCTTTTGGGTTAGCAATGGTTTCAGGATGCCTACTCATTTTTAATTCGCTATCTGTTTTATTAGTCCCAATTTCTTTTCTGAGTAATTCTTTATCTGCTAACATCCACGCTTCTGTTTCTTGAATAGGTACGATTGCAACTAATATTTTACAGAACTCATTTTCAGGTTGTTTTTCCAATTCGACTTGACAAGGATTAATTTTATATTGGTAAGTATCATTGAGTGTTTTTTTATCCGCATCTGCTTGTACACAAAGGATCATCATACCAAAATCTTCTTGACCTCTTTTCGAGGCGGCTAAAACCTGTTCGATAAAACCTAAGCCCGTTTTATTAATTTCTATCGGACTCAAGTCAATATCAAACTGCCCAGAGCAATCATCAAAGGCAACCGCTTCTAATGTCTTTTGAACGATACTCTGTAGAAAACGAATATCAGTCTTACCTTCTGTGAATAATCCTGCAAATATTTGTGCCATAATTATGATTGATTAGATGCTGTTTCTAAGTACCTTTTCACCTTTGACAAAGTTAGCCTTTTTTCTTGGTCAGAAAAATTAAGCTTTAACGGCACAGATTTCTCTTTAATAACGGGGAAAATGCTTGTAACACTTAATTTGACACGCTTATTCTGAAGGTCTGTCACTCTATCCCTAATTTCAGCATACCAAATACTGACATGATTATCAGGTTCCCAACGATTAATATGACCGACTAAAACAGGTGAATGTGTATTAACTATCACCTGACGCAAAGGCATTTCAATATCTGCAAAATCGACACTTAAAGATTTGAGTAATTTTGCCATTGTTTCAAGACGAAAAGGATGTATACCATTTTCAGGTTCTTCAAAACACAACAAGCCAGTTTGTTTGGTATTGTATTTTAAAATACACAATGCCAAAATTCGCAAACTGCCTTCCGAAAGTACCCTTGAGGTATATTCTTTTTTATCTTTGTCTTTGAGTTTGATAATATATTGTCTGTTTTCAGTCTCATCTATGACATCCACATCAACAAGATTGGGCAAAAAGGTTTGAAATTCCCGTGAAATTTCTATTAAAGTATAGCTATCTTCTTGTTTGATGCGATGTAGAACGGCGGCTAAATTTTTACCGCTTTCAGAGATGACATCCTCCCCAGTATTTTTATGAGTAGCTTGTCGTAAATCTTCTGGATTAAGCTGTAAAAATGTCCAACGACGCATTTCTTCTTTAGCAGCAAGAACATGAGGAAAATCTACCGTATCAAAACTACTTAAAACGGTTCTAGTAGCGTTATTGAGTGGAAAACGTCTGTGACCGCCTTGCCCGCCATCTTGAAGAACCAGTACAATCGGTTTGTCATTTTCTATTTCAGTTTTGATGTAGGGAATAGTCCTGACTCTATTCACATTGGGTCGCCAATTTTCAAGTCTATCTTGATGTAAAAGCTTAATCCATTTATCTTCCTTATGTTTTAAATTTTCTAAATGTTCATAAGTCACGACCAAGTCTTCTATGCCTAAAGAATTAGTAAAACGTTTGATTTTGAGTTCATAACGTAATCTGGTATATTTTAGTTTGGCTTCGTTACCCCAAGAATCTTTGATTTTTGTATTAACCAGCATTTCTACGGCAAACTCGATCTCGCTCACATAGTGATTATCAGCATACTGAGTAAAGAGTTCTATAAATTCTCCCCGCTGTTCTTTAAAAGCTTTTTTAAGATTATCGGTTTCTGCCAAACGTCCTAACAGTTTCAAGGCATCAAAAAAATTACTTTTTCCAGAAGCATTAGTTCCCGCAACAATTGTAAAAGGTGTCAATTCCATTTCAAAATGATGGAAAGATTTGAAACCGTTGATTTTAATGTAGGTTATCATTTTAGTCTATTTTTTCAATCAAAAAGGAGAATATTTGTAGTGTACTGTAAATTCATATTGGGTAGAATGATGTGCAATTTAATAAAGCCCGATAGGATTTAACCCACTTGGAGGACTGGTGGGTTTAGCGAAGTTTCAATTGCTTCATTGACTCGTTGGCCGTTTTCCATGATTCTAAACAAAAAATTAACTTGCAACGATTACTGACGACAACCTTGATAATCCCTCTTTGGTTAAAGGCGTGTCGGCTTCTATTAACAATTTGAGAGTGGTTTGTTGGTGTTTGTTCTGAGATACCTATACTATCCACCGTCACAATTTGCGCTTTTGCATAATCTAAAAATTGTCGTTAATCCCCATTTTGAAAGGAGGAAAGCGCCATTAAAAAAAGCGCCATTTATGACGGTGCTAAGTATACTAAGTACTGAAGCACAAATAAGCAGGTATTTTACCGGTTGCTTCTATTAATTAACTGATGTTACGCACCCTGATTCTTATCAAGGTTATACAAGCGCACGAAACATCACGTATTGATGCAGATACTCTGAAAAAATGAGGGGGCGGATTATCAAATGATTGAAGTGAAGCAAACGATACCTGCATCAATTGTCGTTTGCGTTCTTCAATCCAAGAAGTTGAGTGCGTAACATCAGTTAATAACAGAAACTTTTTTAACTTCTTCCCTTTGTTCTTTCACAACATACCTCAATAATTCTACTGTAATTACTTATGTCTCTATATAAAATACTTTAAAATCAACAGAATAGACTTAGCAAGCGTGGGATGGGTAGAGCACAGTAACGGTACATTCAACCCATCATAATTATCTATATTAAATTAGGCGCAATTTAAACTAATTTTATTCACAAGTCAACACACCTTTCTGTGTGTTTTGATTGCGATGTTATGCAGAACGATAATTTACCCGTATTGCGTGGAATTGTATACCTACTGTCGTTGTCAAGTATCGGCAAGATTTTTAGGTTTGCTCACCCCTATTCAATGGGTTGCAGCGGTTTTTTGCTGCACAGACAATAGTAACTCTCGCCCTAAAACTCAGCTTGACGAAAGTCAATATAACATCGGTCATGCTGATATTCTATATTAAAGCACACTCACTATCCGGTAATATGGGTAGCGCAAACATAATGCGCTTGCTCACTGGAACGCGCCGAAGTAGCCCTTGGGTTAATACCTGCTGGTATGGCTTGTTATAGTCCGTGTCTTGACAAACGGTAGGACAGGCTTGTTTTATCGTTTTAATCCACATTTCATATCGGCTTTTGCCCCGGATGACAGGCCGAACAACGCGCTAAAAAGTGTGATTGCGAATAGTCTCGCCATGAAAATGGGCATTGTTCATCTCCTGATTCAGTTATCAGTTATGGTAATTGAGACTTCGTACTGTTTTCCTCAGGCCTCTTCAGTCATTCTGTTCTGATTTGCAAATATCTTATTGATTTTATTGTATAATTAATAAATTTTAAAGTCGTATCGAGGCCAAAATTTTTAGGCACAAAAATTTTGGCCTCAATAACAGTTTGAAAGACTTTTAAATGTGTTTATGGGAACATTTTCATTGCATCTATCAAATTTCAGTAGATTGAAAACAAATAAAAGCAAAATAAATTTGGAACGAAAATCGAGCAGAAGCAAAATTTTTAACGAAAATCGGGCTGAAGCAAAATAAATTTGGAACGAAAATCGTGTCGAAAAAAATAAATTATCCCCGTCTGTCGGGAACGTGTTTTTGTTACCCACCAAAACACCTTCAAATTATGATGGGGGGCAATAAAATGACCTTAATTTCGCGGTTTCGTTCCGACGCGATGCTTCGCGTCTCTAATTACAAACAATTTATGCTTCAGTACTTATCCATTCAGAATTAAGTTCAAAATACCTGACCAATAATCCGCTTAATCGGTGAATCCGTTGTACTCAAGGTTAGGGGCTGGGATGTAAGTTTGTAAATCATCTGGTGCATTGGGTAAGCCGCCACGTCCAGTGATAAAAAAACTGCTGGATTGTGTGTCTGTCCAAGCTGTACAATGTTGTTTGATTAAGACGCTGGCATCCAGAAAGTCTACGGGTAAGCTGCCAATGTCTACGTTGTCAATGTTGTCGATTTTGACTTCACCTGCTACCCCTGTTTCTGATGAGGCGGTTATTGAACTGTTCTCTGATTTTCTGGCATGACGACCTGTGATAATCAAAACCAGGCCGCCATGACCTTCACTGGCATTCGCCCTGATGGCGCTGTCTTGTAGTGTGAAAAAATAGGGGTTACTTATGGCTAAGTTTCCGCCGTTTCCTTGGCCACCACTGACTGTCGCACTGAGCAAACTGTTGTTTTTTAAACTGAGCTGTGTGCGTGCATTGAGTATGATATTGCCGCCATCAGCTTTGTCGGCGGCGGTGGAAATCGTTCCGTTGTCCATTTCTAAGAAGGTTGTGTTGATATAAATACTGCCTGCATTCCCTACGCCTTTGCTGTCTGCGGAAATTAAGGCTTGATCTGTTAAGTGTAGTTGATTGGCAATATCAAGGGTGATACTGCCACCTTGTCCTGCTCCAAGGGTGCTGTTATCAATGGTGCTGTTTTCACCCGTTAAGCTTAAATTGTTGGCGCTGATTTTGATGCGCCCTGCATCACCCGCGTTGGCGCGATCTGCTTCTTGAGATTCTGAGCGGGCTTGAATGACTGCGAAGTAATCTGTTGAGAGGAGATTGAGGTCTCCGCTGGCTTTAATCGTGATATTGCCGCCTTTACCTGGCCCTAAAGTACTGGTGCTGATGGTACTGTCCATTAGGTTTAAATGTTGGGCTGTTAGGGTTATGTTGCCGGCATCACCAGCCTCGGCTTTGGTGCCGTGTGAACTGGTGCTGATTTGGCTATCACCTTCGAGGGTGGTTTTTCCAGCAACTTTGATAAAAATTTCTCCACCTTGCCCTGGGCCAAGAGCGCGACTTCCGATGTCGGCTTGGTTACTGAGATGCAGTTCATTGACTTCAATGGCAATCAAACCCCGATTTTTATCAATCTCTGAATTGGCGATAATGCTGCTGTCGTCTATGAAAAATTGATTCCCTCGAATATAAATATCACCGGCTCCTTGTTTACCGACATCTACACTGGTTCCGTTTTCTAAGCGGATTTGACCGAGTTGTGCATTGCTATCAACTGATAGGCCGTTAGCTGTGGTTTTTAACTGATTGGCCTCTGTCACGGCGGCTAGATTGATGCGGCCAGAAATTGCCCTTAAGCGTCCGTCATTGATCTTGACTTCTCCGCCTAAGAGGGACAATGTTTGGCCCGTTTGAGTGACTAATGTACTGCCTTCTATTTCAATTGAGGCCGGTTGCGTCTCTAAAAATCCAAAGGCGGAAGGTGGGGCAGTGACTAAGAGACTGTTTTCGGGATGGCGCGTGTCAAATAGGCCTGAATCACCTAAATGAAGTTGGCTGGCCGTGCTGATATGTAAGGAACCTTGAAGATCAAGTTGTGCATTTTCTCCAAACATGAAACCATCAGGATTAATGAGATATAAATCGGCTCGGGGAATTTGAGACTGTAATTTGCCGTCAACAAAGCTTCTACCGCCTGTTACCCGACTAATGATGTTTTTGACGCTATCTGGGCCTGAAAAAGTGGCGATTTCTTCTGAGTTTAAATTGAACAATTTGAAACTGTGAAATAAATTGCCACCATATTGTTGTCCCAGTTCTGCCTGAATCTCAAAATCAGGCCCTTGTAATGCGATGGCTGGGCCTAATGTGCCATCAAGTACGATCTCAGCCGGTGTCAATGTTGTGTAGAAGAGCAAAGCCACTGGCAGATAAAGCCTGTCTATAAGGCGGATAGTCATCAGTTAATGGTTAATGATTAATGGTTAAGGGTTAAAAGCGTAAGGGTTTTGTTGTGGGATTGAGGCTTATGGGCTTTAGCTTGGGGGATGTCTGTTGGTGGATTTTGCCCTGTCTTTTTGACCCCCCTATTTATTAATTCCATCTCAAAAGCCTTGAAGCAGTTTGACTTTCCGTTCAGACTTCGTCTCGAAGCTACGCGATATCAAAGTTTGTCTTGTCAGATTACAATTCAAAAGTTGATCGAGCTTCGCTTCAAAGTTTGAACTCCAAATCAAACTAAAGTTTGAACTCCAATCAAACTCAAGTTTGAACTCCAATTCAAACTAAAGTTGATCTCGCACAGCGAAGAACGTAGTGTGAACGGAAAGTCAAATTAAAGTTGATCTCGCGTAGCTTCGAGACGAAGTGTGTACTCCAACCAAGACAAATTAAAGCTACCATTTTTGCAGAGCGAAAATTTTTGCGAGAAACTGATAATTGTTCACTGATAATTGATAATTGATAACGGCTCACTGTATCAATAAAAACGGGGCCCAATATGCGGGGTGTTTATAACGGTAATGTTGTAGCAAGTATTGTTGAGCGGCTTGTAAAGCTTTCGCTTTGGACAGTTTGTTTTCCTGCAATTGTTGATAAAACTGTTTCATTAAGTATACGGTTGCTTTATCATCAATAAACCATAAGCTGGCTAATGCACTTTTCGCACCGGCTTTGAGGGCAATACCGGCTAATCCTAATGCGGCTTGATCATCACCTACTGCTGTCTGACAAGCACTTAAAGTCAATAATTCGAGTGGTTCCTGACGACGTTCACTGAGTCCAATTAATGCTTCAAGGTGATTCATAGTCAGTTTTCCATCGTAAGTCAATAAAAATGTTTTTAGCGGATCGCTATCAAATTGCCCATGTGAGGCAATATGCACGATGCTGTAAATCGTTTGTTTTAAAGTATCCGCAAAGCGTTTTACCGTAAACGTTTGATCTAATAACTGAGTGGTATTATAGGCTGGGTAAAATTGGCTAATGCTTTCAAGTTCTTCACGTACATTTGATAGGGCAGGATAACCTTGCACAGCTTCCGATAAGCCATTGAGCATAATTTTCCCGTGATGCTGATGATTGGATTGCGATTGGTTTAAGGTTAATCCGGGCAATGTGACGATAGCATATTTTGAGATGAGAAATTGTTTACCATCGTGTAAGGCTGCAAAAGGAATAGTACGCAAGACACCATCAGGCACAATAATGAGTGTGTCTACACCCCGGAGTGATCGGTTTAGGGGCGCGATAAACGTACTGTACAAACGCTGTGCGTAAGGTAAAAAATAGGTGTGCTTGCTATCTTCAAGTTCAAAGCGAAATTCATTGACTTCATCTTTGATTTGATTGCTCGTCATCGGTATGCTGAATTGTTGAAGGCTGTTGGGCAAACTTAACAAAATTTCGATACGATCTGGCAATAAAATCGGATAGATTACGGCAGTGTGAGGCTCAATACCTTTGTCCAAAAGGGTTTGCTTCGATTGGGGTATGACACAGTCGTCTTGAAAATAGTCTTGTAATTCGGCCGTTTTAAAACGTTCTATTGTATCAAGGGCTTTTTTTAAATAGGCTACCTTTTGGCCGTTGTTATGATTAAGTCTGGCGGCACGTTGTAATAATAAGTCGGCCAGTTCAAAATAAACCGGGCCAACCCGCTCGCGAAATGAGTGTGATGTGTTGCGATAGCCGGTAGTGAGTTCCTGACGAATCGGTTGTAGACTGTCAACGGCATCTTGATAGGCTTTAAAAGCCTTGTCTATCTGGTTTTGTGCCTTAAATAATCGGCCGAGTTGCCATTGCCAACGATAAAGCAATTCTTGCGCTTGGTTTTGCTCTGTGAAAAAAGAGAGGGGATCAAGTTTGGCATAAAAAATCGCTTGTCGGGTTAAACGCATGGCTTCAGTATAACGGTGTGCGGTTTCGTACAAGTGCCCTAAAAAACCATAAGCGTAAGAAATGAGACGCGGATTGTCTCGTGTTTTCGCAATGTTGAGCGCGGTATTGAAGGTTTGATATGCGATATGCTTTGCCTTTGGTATTTGGGCCCTTGGCATCGCCTCTTGGGATAAGCATTTCAATGCCAGTTCACCCACACTGATTAAGCCAAATGCTTTAGCATAACTCTGAACCTCGACAAGTGATTCAAACGCTTGTTGTGCTGCTGACAAGGTATTAGTGGCCGCCTTCCATTCTTGATTGTTAAAATAGGCGTATGCTAAATTGGTTAATACTCGTCCAGTGAGAATCACATCATCCGCTTGTCTAGCGAGTGCGACACTTTGGCTATACGTTTTCACCGCCTTGGCATAATAAGCTTCTACAGTTAAAACATTACCGAGATTGTTTAACACGGCTGCATGAATGAGGGCCGGTGGCTGCGATGGCAATAGAGCGAGACTTTTGTCGGCTTCGTTCCGCGCTTGTACATCTTCGCGTATCGCTAAAAAGAGATCGCTCTTTGTTAAAAACAATTTAGCGAGTATGATAGCCTTGTCGAAGGGGAGTTGCTGCCACTGCTCAGCCAATTGCTCAGCTTGTGACAGGATAGCGAGCGCTTTTTGAGATAACCCCAAGGCTTGATAGGCGCTTGCCAACTGTATCAGAATCTCAACACGTTGAAAGGGTTCCCATTTCACAAGGTTTAAAGCGATTTCCCAATGACGTATGGCTTGTTCAAAATGTCCCTTCTGAAAAGCAGTCATCGCCTGTACATCAGGCCGGCTTTCTTTTGAAGCCAACACAGGAAAGGCATAATATAGGCCGAAGATAAGCCATACCGTAATCAAGCATTTTTGATAAATGGGGTTTCGATGCTGAAAAGTGAAGTACATAAGTCACACTCTCTGAATAGGTTATTAATAATTGATAATTCACAATATCAATTAAATGGGATGATTAAACTTCTTGCACAGCTCAAAATGGGGAAACGAAATAGCAAAGTTTATGGAGAATAAGGGATAGGGAATAGGGGAATATTAAAAGCATTCACAATTCACACACATCAGTTCAGAATTCTAGGCAAAAGTTTTTGCGCGCAAAAACTCAATGAAGAGAACACAATTCACGATTGATATCATTTTCACGCCTGAAAAATAATCAATTCTATCAAACTGAGACAAAATGTATTCAGATCAGTATGCAGAAGGACTTATTAATTTTCCCCGATAAAATCCTTTCATGCGTAATCCTTGTCGTTATTTAATTAAAAATCATTTTTTATCTATTATAAGCAACCCTTATCGTTGTTTATTAAAATCCTTTCATGCATAATCCTTGTAGTTGTTTATTAAAATCCTTTATTATAAGCAATCCTTGTCGTTATTGTTGTCGTCGCGGGCAAATCATAAATGCAGCCTTGCAACACCTAAACACCTGCAACACTTGCAACACCTGAACAGCTTATGACAAATCAGCCTTGCATTTTTTTAATGGGCCCTACCGCGTCGGGCAAAACCGACTTAGCCGTATCCTTAGTTAAACATTTACCTTGTGACATCATCAGCGTTGATTCAGCCATGGTGTACCAAGGTATGAATATCGGCACGGCTAAACCGCCAGCCGATATTTTAGCAATAGCCCCTCATCGCTTGATTGATATCCGTGATCCGCTTGAATCCTATTCAGTAGGGCAATTTTGCAAAGAGGCACTGGCCGAAATCCAAACTATCCAATCGGCGGGTCGTATTCCCTTATTAGTGGGCGGCACCATGCTCTATTTTCACAGTTTACTTCAAGGATTATCAGCACTTCCCCCA
Source organism: Candidatus Parabeggiatoa communis (assembly GCA_035871815.2). Lineage (GTDB taxonomy): Bacteria > Pseudomonadota > Gammaproteobacteria > Beggiatoales > Beggiatoaceae > Parabeggiatoa > Parabeggiatoa communis. Next base: position 574 of record JAYQWI020001260.1, on the reverse strand, counting down.
GCTAATGCCCAAGTACGCGAACGTTTAAATAGTGAAGCAGAACAAATCGGTTGGCAGGCCATGCACCAACGCCTTGCCCAAATTGATCCCCAAGCCGCGCAACGCATTCATCCCAATGATTCCCAGCGCATTCAACGTGCGCTTGAAGTTTATGACGTATCCGGCGATAGCATGACAGCATGGTATAATAAGGCGAAGGCCCAAGGCTGGTCAGCGCCTCTCGTGAAAATAGTGATAGCGCCAGAGCAACGTAGCGTTTTACATGTTAGAATAGCGCAACGTTTTAAAGCCATGCTGGATCAGGGATTGATTGAAGAAGTCCGCGGTTTGTTTGAACGGGGTGATCTTAACTCAGAATTACCGTCCATGCGATGCGTAGGCTATCGTCAAGTTTGGCATCATTTAGCGGGAGACTTGTCTTATACTGATTTACCCGAAAAGGCCATTATTGCCACCCGACAAATGGCGAAGCGGCAATTAACTTGGTTACGTGCCCAAAAAGAGGCTTATTGGTTTGACAGTCTTTCGCCGAATTTAACACAACAGGTGTTGAAATTGTGGGAGAAAATCCATA
>JAYQWI020001259.1:0-6363 GCA_035871815.2 Candidatus Parabeggiatoa communis | reverse complement strand
CTCGTTGTTAATGCTTGTTTTTTTGACATAATTAAGGAATAGAGTATTCAATATAAACAGCCCTGATCAAAACATAAAATAGACACAAAATACAAGTCTTCAGTGAATCGTTATGATTAATCAGCATTTTTCGTGTGATGGTATTATCGATTTTCAGAAAAATAATGTGAGGGCGAACAGGCAGGCTTGACGTAATGGCATTGAGGCAGTGGTTGCCCAGCTCTTTTTAACGGTTGATGCAAATATTGGGGGGGGGGAAATTGGGTTTTGTAAAAGGTAGAGGTGGCTGAGTTGGATGAGTGAGAGAGAAAAAAAAGATAGAACGTAGATGAGGCAGATTGTGATGAGTGAGGGGAATTGTTTTTATATCAGTATTAATACTTTGCGCCTTTGCGCCTTTGCGTGAGATTGGTATTTAGATCGAACCCTTCTTTGAAAATTAGGCTACATTGCCCGATAGCCTGTCAATTAGTACATCTAATTACTGGGATAATCGAATTAAGGCCAAGCAAGTCAAGGGTTAAAATTCGTTATCTAGTACATCTAATTACTGGGATAATCGAATTAGGCCAAGCAAGTCAAGGGTTAAAATTCGTTATCTAAGTACTGAAGCACAAATAAACAGGTATTTTAGTACAAAGGGCAACCACAAGGGATTGCCCCTACGAGCCGGTTGTAGGGGCAATCCCTTGTGGTTGCCCCTGGTTGCTTCTATTAAATTAAAATACCTCAAAATTTATGCTTCAGTACTTATATTTATTAGTTTTCAACAGAGTACAAACTCATATGCTACAAGCTATAGGAAACACAGCGACGCTAAATCAACTCATGTTCAATTCGTTTATCCCCGTAATGAGCTGTACTAATTAGTTAGCTGTACTAATGAGCTGTACTCAATCTAACCCTTAATACACTTCAAACTCAGCACAATGGCTATTTATCCAGTTATTGGCTTCCAGAATCTCTTTGCCCGCCAAGACTAACACGCCACAGGCTTGATAACCCCCAGTTTGGATGCCGGCCGGTAAGGGAAAATCCATGATCGAATAAGTCTTTTGGCCGGCGATTTCAACGGCCGGTTGATAGACTTCTATGGCATTGATCCAGCTAAAAGCGAGCGGGTAGGCAATCGTCATAAAATCCTTATCGGGAAAGATTATCGCAACATAGAAATCAACTCGCTCTTGCCCATTGACTTGCATATCTAAACGTAAAGGATTGCCACTCGTATAGCGGCTTTGGTTGAGCTGCATTTTGACGGTTGCTGAGAGACAGTCGGGGGCTTGTACTTCGCCTTGCACGATTTCTGACCAGGCACCTGAAGTGTCTTGTGCTTGATAGAGAATCTGCCATAAACCCGCTTTGGCACAAAACCCGTCATATTTCACACCATAATTCTCTTCAACGGGGTTGTATTGCATGGGGACTTCTATGCGATTAAAATCCGTGTCTTCGCCTTGATACGCCTTGAGTTCATATTGGGGCGGAATCAAGATGGCGCGTACCTGATAAATGTCTTCATTATCCGTCAGGTTAACCCAAAGGGTAGTCGTGCCTTCATTTTCTGGCAAAGTGATACGCGGGTGAACCTGTTTAATCTTTGGTGGCGGGGCTTGATCGATACGTCTTAACCCGATACGCACATTTTCAGCGTATAGCCCATCGTTGAGGAATTGTCCATCGTTGTCATCATCTAACCAAGGGCGTTGTCCGGTAAAATACTTAGTACCTGGGCAAAAATAACTTGCTCATTTAACAACAAACCTTGGTGAAAAAAATGCTCTACTTATTATCAAGCCTTGGTGAAAAAGAATAATTCCATTCACCATGAAAGGATGCTTCTTTTAAAAGAATAGATTTTAATTCCTCATCAGAAATTTTGATTCCTGTCGGATAGGTTGAAGCATCAAGTTCGGCTTGAACTTTTAGTCCTTTATTAGTAGTGGTATTAGCAATTAAATTGATAATGGTTTCAACACTTTCTAAAGGTCGTCCTCGCCAATTCATGCTAATGTAACTGAATAAACGATGTTCAATCTTGTTCCATTTACTGGTGCCAGGTGGAAAATGACAAACAAAAATATGTAGACCTGTTTCATCAGCAAGCTTTTGAAGAGTGACTTTCCATAATTTGTTTCGACTACCATTGCTACCACCACCATCTGCTGTAATGAGAAGTTTAGTTGCATTTGGATAACGTTCTTTTCCCATTTTTTGCCACCAACGGTGTATGCTTTCTACAGCAAATTCTGCCGTATCATGGTCTGTTCCAACGCTTACCCAGGCCAAATTAGCTGTTTGGTCATAAACGCCATAAGGAGTCACTTTACCTAATTCCTTGTCTATAAAATCATAAATACGTACCGGCGTAGGTTGACCTTCTTGATGCCATTCGAGTCCTTTGTTTTTAAAATCTCCGACTAATTCCTTTTTTTTAGCATCCACTGAAATAACGAGTTGCCCTTGTTTTTGAAATGTTTTTACCTGTTTATTGATGTATTTGAATTGAGCATCACGGTCAGAATGGGATTTGCCTTCTTGAGTTTTTCGAGTTCGGCTTACGGCTGTAGCCAAGTTCTTTGAGTAAAGAGGCGTACTGAAGATACCCGATTTTGTATCCCTGTTTTTGCAAAGCAGTAGCCAGATGTCTTGTACTTTTGCATGTCCTTTGTGACGGATTATCTGGATCACCACGGCAAGAAGGTTCAACTAGTGCTTCTAAATCTTGAAGCAAACTAGGTTCATGTTCAATTAATTGTGACCAAACTCCACCTTGATAACGAATACGTTTTTGAGAATCAGATGTTGAATTTTTGAGAAGCGATAGTTCTTCTAATCCGGCATAAATGGTACTTTGTTCTAAACCCGTGGCTTGAGCAACAAGTGTTTGTCCACCATGACCAATTGCCTTAGCTTCTGTAGCAGCCCATAGTCGGCGACTTCGTTCATTAAGGATTGGCATTAAATCTTGGTATTTCTCTCTAAGTAATGCTACAATTTTCCTATTGTTCATGTTGAAAATGATAACTTACTTGACTACAAATGAGCAAGTTATTTATGCCCAGTTACTTAGTGCTCTCTTATAAATTCTTGATTTTTCATCATCACGTTTATCATCTAAATCAGAAACTATTTTATTGATTTCTTTTTTGAAATTTTCACATGTTATGCATAAATCGGTTCTTGGCTGGTTAAATACAATGTAAGGGCAGGTTTCTTGCCACAACCTTATAAATGTGCGGTAACCAACCGATGATTGGTTTTGACTTTGCGAACTCAATTCATAAGCGTGATGAACAGACCTATAATATGCTCGGAAGTAAAATGCGTAAACGCCCGAATCCGTGGCGCAAATCTCTTGCCTTATCTGGCATACCATGAGCGGCTGCATAGTTAATGATAAATTGTTTAATGAGATCGATATCTTGAATAGAACAAGCATGACTTGGTAGCCGTCCAGTGTTACCATGTGCCGTAGTTGATATGCCAACGTCTAATTTATGCTTTTGCAATCTTTTCAACCTTTCAACAGTTTCGCCATAATAAAACAACCTTTTTGCAAACCGGTCGGTCAATACTAATGTGATAATCGAATTTTTGCCGAACTCTGTTTTTTGTTTGGCGACCAGAACGTGATTGATTTGAATGTCTTGCAAAGACATGTAATTGGGACAACATGAACGTATTTTTCTCAACCCAACTTAATGAATTAAACTCTTTTCTTGCTTTTGCGATTTCATCAAAATCTAGCTTGTCTTTGCATGCTTTTCCACATGAACAAGGGGATGCTATAAAATCTTTGAACAATGCATGTTCTTTAGCATTATCAAACGTATTATTAGGCTATTTGGTTTTGATTGGTTGTTCATCAGGGTCATTATCGTGCTGATTTTTATTCAGATATTCATCAACGAGTTCTTTAAATATCTTTGTAATCTGTTGACCTATTTTTAACTTATTTTTTGCCAAGGTGATTTGCTCATTGTTTGTTTTGTCGATCCAGTTATGATAACATTAATCAAAAATTTTAGCATTAAAAGTTAGAAGTGATTTTAGGTTTCTTAAGACTTAATTTTTTGTTTCACCCTAAGGTGGGTTTTCTCAGACAACACCCCCATTTTAAAAAAAAAGGAGGTTGGGAGGATTTTAATATGTCTCAAAAACACCGCCATGTATTGTGTGCCAAACATTTGCCTGCGTTTCCTGATGAAGACACCTCTGCGCAGTGGATTTGGCCCTCTTTTGTTGGAAGTGACATTTTAGATGAGCTTTTGAAATACGCTTTAATGCCTCGTTTACAAACGGATGGTACATGGGTTATCAATGCTAAAAATGATTGGCGTTGTTTTTCTAAATCGCATTGGTTGTATACTAATATTGAACAAGCACGCGAAGCTTTACGTGCGAATATGCGTATGCATTTGCAATGCAGTCCGATTTTGTCAGAAAAACGCTGTGTGGCGATTGCTTCTGAAATCAACGAGACTTGGCGTTTGTGGCAAATTGTCCACCGTGAATCGACTTTGGCCGACGATTTGGCAAAAGCATTGGCCTACTACGAACAACTTGACAAATTGGCTTTAGAAACGTTTCGGTGTGCGACACGCTATGCCGATGCTTTAGAGCAAGCGATGCGCTATCCGCCTTTACTCAATCTGTCTTTGGACAAGTTAGGCATGGATGATTCAATACAAGTGACTTATTTGGATTGTGTGGATGACGCGCATAGTGATATTATTCAACCCACAACGGTGGAGGCCTTAGTTGAGGCCATTGAGCAGACATTTGCGGAGCCGATTGCGAAGGCTATAGAATATCTTGAGGTGGCAGCTGTGATTAATGAATTTGAACAAATTGACGGATTTGAACAGCAATATCTTGTGGATATATTAATTAAATTACTTCGTCAATAACAGTTATCAGTTATCAGTTATCAGTTATCAGTTATCAGTTATCAGTTATCAGTTATCAGTTATCAGCTATCAGCACATTGATTTGATTTTAAAATTGAAAGTGCTATGCTTATTTGATAAACTCATTACTATGTATTTTAAGAGTACATTTTTCACAAACTGCATCGTGATCAAAGCTGATAACTGATAACTGATAACTGATAACTGATAACTGAGGAATAAGCTTATGAAATTGTCAGGTAAAACGGTACTCGCGGGTACTTTACTGCTGACTTTACCGATTGCCCATGCAGCAGAGGGGCCCTTTGAATTAAGCGCAAATGTGGCCTTAACGAGCGATTATGTTTGGCGTGGTTATACGCAAACGGATGAAGGCTGGGCGACACAAGGGGGGTTTGATATTAAGCATGAGACCGGTATTTATGTAGGGACTTGGGGCTCTAATGTCAAGTTTTTAGAGGACAATACAGTCAAACCGGAAGATCGTGCCGATATTGAACTGGACCTGTACTTGGGTTATGCCGGGGATCTGGACTATGGACTGAGCTATGATGTTAAAGCGATTCGTTACATGTATCCTGGGGCCGGTAGTGATTTGAATTATGATTTTACGGAATTTGACATCAGCGTGGGTTATGCTCTGCCACAGGGAACAGAGTTGGGTTTCTCGTATGATTACTCACCTGAGTTTTTTGGTAAAGCGGATACTGCCCATCACTATGTGTTCAATGTAGGGCACACATTACCCAATGGCCTCGGCTTAGGCGCTTATATCGGTAGGCAATACTTAAAAGACAGTAAGGATTACACTTACTATGGCGCGTCGGTCTCTTTTTCTATCGCCGATTTTGATGCCTCTGTTAGTTATAGCGATACTAACCTAGACAATGTTAAAGGCGTTGCTGATAGTCGCGTGTTTTTCACTTTGAGCAAAAGTTTTTAGCTGCCAAGTCATTGATTGTCATTTCAGTTCAGGAAAAGCTTTGATAAATTTAATCACTCTTGTATTAAGACAAGGATAAAAAGCTTTAAAACCCTGATAGTTTGTATTTCTTTCTTCATTAGAATTGGCCCTATAAGGAGGGCATAGCACTTTCTGTGGACGAAATAACGAAATAACCCTGAATAGGTAATGAGTTTGGTTTAAGACAATAAAATGATTTTAAGCGTCTTATGAATTGTAGGGATTCGATGTGCATTCTACCTATTGATGACTGAGCAGTATGACCTTAAATCGTTTTAAAACCAAACTACTTTTTCCTTTTTTCCAAAATGCTTCATTCTTAAAAATAGAATAACCTCTTGAGGTTTAAGGAACTATGCTCCTTAAACCTCTGAATATAAAATAGTTTTTGTCCTCATCGCGTGTTTTAAAAGTTTTAAACTCAATACAATAATAAATAACCCGCTTATGTTACCGATCCCCTATCAGTGGCGTTAACGCATTGTC
>JAYQWI020001258.1:0-2865 GCA_035871815.2 Candidatus Parabeggiatoa communis | reverse complement strand
TGTTTATACAGCCGCCGCCCCGCTTACAATTTCAGACAACTCTTGCGTAATCGCTGCTTGACGCGCCTTATTGTACGCTAATTGCAATTCATCAATGAGATTACCCGCATTATCAGAAGCACTTTTCATTGCCACCATACGAGCCGCTTGCTCGCAAGCCACATTTTCAACCACACTTTGGTAAACCAGCGATTCAATATAACGCATTAACAATGCATCTAACACTTCTTGCGCTTCGGGCTCATAAATGTAATCCCAGTGATGAATCAGTCTGTCATCTTCTTCATCCGCTGAAATGGGAACCAGTTGCCGTATGGTGGACTTTTGTGTCATGGTATTCACGAAATGATTATAGACAACGAACAGTTGATCAATCGTCCCGTCAGTGTAAGCATCTAACATCACTTTCACAGTACCAATTAAATCTTCAAGCGTAGGTGAATCACCTAAATGACTAGACTGTGCGACGATGTTACCCCCAAAGCGTCTAAAAAACATCCCTGCCTTGTTACCAATCGTACAGATATCGATTTCAATCTCATCATTCTGCCATTTTTTCATGGTAGACAATGTTGTCCTGAACAAGTTGTTATTTAAACCACCACACAATCCACGATCAGATGAAACAATGATCAGACCAATACGCTTGACTTCACGTCCAATCATGTAAACATGTTTATATTCAGGATGCGCATGTGCCAAGTGACCAATCACGTCACGCATTTTATCAGCATAAGGCCGTGAACGACGCATTCTATCCTGCGCCTTACGCATTTTACTGGCTGCAACCATTTCCATTGCACGGGTAATTTTTTGAGTACTTTTAATACTTGCAATCTTAGTACGGATTTCTTTTCCACTTGCCATAGTTTATTCCAAATTTTTTTTGATTCTGGTTACCACAACATGATTTAATCCTTCAATACCGAAGGGGTTCGCGTGTTAATAAGAGATATTCAGATAATCACGCCAAAGGAGGAACTTTTTAAATCCAATCTCACGCAAAGGCGCAAAGGGGCAAAGAAAGAGGCTAAGTCAGTTTAGCGAAGCTTACCTTCGGTTCGATGCTCGATGCGCGAAGCGTGAGATAAAGGGCCGTTTTTGAAATTATTTTTCTTAAAATACTTTATAAATATCAACAAAATTCAGTTGTTTCAGGGAAAACAGCAACATTGACACCACTTGTCATGCCTACTACAACATTTCTTTCAATGCGATAAGGGCCTCTTTTGCGTAAGGTTTCAACCGAGATGGAATTTGACTGGGTAGAATTTCAGGCCCAAGAATGCCCACACCAATGGGCTTCATTAATTCCAGTTGCAGTTGAATTATCGCATTGATGACGGCATACCCCATCACCAAACCATGTTTCGTTTCCCCACTTTCTATAATACCTAATGCCAGCGCACCGTCAACCTCTTCTTCCATCAGTAATCGTTTCAAGGCTAACGGTTTTTCCATAGAACCATGTACCCACTGCTCAGCTACGATATTGAGTTCACATTCTTTTGCGGTAACACGCGCCTGCTCAAGCATCTGTTCGACTTTCGAGCGATGAAACGAGCCCAAGACAATCGCAATATTGTTCTTCATGCTGTTCTCTCCTCATTGATTAAATGCTTTTCAGCAAGCACCCTTTCTACGGTATCAACAATCGCTTGAGTTTGAGTATCAATTTCAATATTCACCCTATCACCTTTTCCTTTAAATCCAAAAGTCGTGCGTTTCAGCGTTTCCGGTATCAAGTAAACCGTGAAAGTTTCATCTGTTTTATTCACATTCACTATTGTGAGACTCACACCATCTAAGGCCACATAACCTTTTGAAAAAATATATTTCATCAAGTGATGAGGCGCTTTAAAAGTGATAATGTGATTATTTGGGATTGAAGTATTGAGTTCACTTATTTCGGCCATGTCATGCACATGCCCTGAGATAATATGTCCCCCAATTTCATCACCGACTTTAAAAGAACGTTCAACGTTAACACACTTTCCGATTTCGATCACACCGATAGTTGTCCGTTGCAACGTTTCTTGCATGGCATCAAAATAAATCTGTTTGTCGTCACCTATTTGGGTTGTCGTCATACAGGCTCCGTCAACCGCAATGCTGGCACCGAGTTCTAATCCTGTAAGCATTTCATCTGGAAAAGTGAGCCCAAAAGTCGTTAGCTCTTGTTTTTTAAGGACAGTTGAGACTTTTACATTAGCTTGTACAATACCTGTGAACATAATCAGTTATCAGTTATCAGTTATCAGTTCCACGCTAAAGTTTTTGCGCGCAAAAACTTTAGCGTGGAAATCAGTTATCAATAATAGCGTTTCCCGATTTAATGAAGTACAAAGGCAAATCAATCCTAAAAATTAAAACGCTAAGGCCCCGACGGGGTTTTCAGGCTTTTAGCGAAGCTAAACTTTAGCCTGAAAATGTGAATAGCACTAGCTGCAACTTAGGGTTGCATCTGAAATATTCAAACGTCGCAAACCTATTTTGATATACTCTTCTTGACATTCTATTCCTATTGATTGCCTTTCCAATTTATGAGCGACGGCACAGGTTGTAAAAGTGCCCGAAAAAGGATCAAGAATCCGTTCTCCTTTATTTGAACTCGCCCTAATTATCCTTTCCAATAACGCTTCTGGTTTTTGTGAAGGATGTTCCTCATACTCATTCATTCGATAACGCACTCGATGAAAATCCCAAACATTATCCGGTACTTTTTGGGTATTATAAGGTTTAGGTTTCTCGCCTCTATAATCAATCAGTTTTCTTTTTGCCCCTGTTTTAGCTTCGATCAAAATGTCATGCGTATTAAAAGTATATTGATTTTTATTTTTAACACAGAACAATATTGGCTCCCAC
>JAYQWI020001257.1:0-2107 GCA_035871815.2 Candidatus Parabeggiatoa communis | reverse complement strand
ATTTAGCCGTAGGCATGACTATCTTCTTCCTAGGCTTATTTAAAAAAGTCGTCTTAGCGGATAGCGTCGCCATCTATGCCACACCCGTTTTTGAAGCGGCCGAACAAGGGCTTAGATTAGGTTTTTTTGAAGCATGGGGTGGCGCACTGGCTTATACTTTCCAACTCTATTTTGATTTTTCAGGCTATTCTGATATGGCGATTGGCATTGCTAGACTGTTTGGTATTCGCTTACCGCTCAATTTTCACTCACCTTACAAAGCTGTCAACATAATTGAATTTTGGCGACGTTGGCATATCACACTCTCCCGTTTCCTCCGTGATTATTTATATATCCCACTAGGCGGTAATCGCAAGGGATCGATTCGGCGTTATATCAACTTAATGATCACTATGCTGCTAGGCGGATTATGGCATGGTGCCGGCTGGACATTTGTCGCCTGGGGAGCCTTGCACGGTGTTTACCTCATGATAAATCATGCTTGGCGAACACTACGGGCTGCATTAGGGCAGGATATAACTCATTCCAGTTGGTGGGGACGTGGATTATCGCAGTTGATTACCTTTACAGCAGTTGTCATCGCTTGGGTATTTTTTCGGGCAGAAAGTTTTTCAGGTGCCATTAACGTCTTGCAAGCGATGGCCGGAATGAATGGGATTCCATTGCCATACTTTTTTATAGGTTATTTAGGAGAAATCGGTTTTTGGTTAATCGAACAAGGTTATTTCACCGATGGTATTTTGATAAACAATCTTTTTGCAGCACCATTAATTGGAGTCTCTTGGCTATTTTTATCACTCCTACTGACTTGGTATGCCCCAAACACTCAACAGTTCATGTCGCGTTATCAACCCGCCTTTGATATTTATCGGGGCGAAGCATGGCGATATTCAGGATTACAATGGCAACCAACACGAGCTTGGGCAGCCAGTACCGCAATGATAGCCGCACTTGCCATACTGAGTTTAACTCGTGTCAGTGAATTTCTGTATTTTCAATTTTAAAGGAGAGGATAATCATGCAAAAGTCGAAAGACTATCTAAAAAGGTTAGTGATTTTAATACCCGTTTTTGTGATAGCTACCATTAGCTTCAATTGGTTTATGAACCCTTATGGGATTTATGACAGTCCCGAAATTGAAGGCGTGAATAAACTCAAACCTGAATTTTCTACCCATACACGTATGGCAAAAGCGTGGGCTGTTTATAAACAGAAACCGGATGGTATTATTTTTGGAAGTTCTCGTAGTGAATGTTGTTTAAATCCGAATCACCCAGGATGGGATGTCCAAATGATTTATAATCTTGGCTTGGCGGGTAGCAATATGTATGATGCGTTAAGATATTTTCAACATGCTCATGCTATTGAACCTCAAAAGCAAGTCATATTGGCTATCGACTTTTTTATGTTTAATATATCCAATCTCAAAAATCGTGCAGATTTGGAAAAATATTTATTAATTAACCCAAATGGTCAAATTAATTCTCAATTGGCCTCTGAAAAGTTTTTAACTTTAATCTCCATTGACGCGCTTTTGTCAAGCATCAAGACATTAATAAAACAGCACACCAATAATTCAAGTGAAACACTTTATCTATCCAATGGAAAAACAGAACGGACTCAGAATGCTAAAATTCCTCCAGGTGGACATCGAAACGCCTTTCGTTTATCCTACGATTTTACTATTACCCTGTTATGGTTTGGTTCACAAAACAAATACCGTTTTACCAACCCAAAAACAGGACAATCAACACTTGACTACTTCCGTACCTTCCTTAACATTGCCTATCGTGATAATGTCGATTTACGTATACTCACTTCACCCTCTCACGCTCGTCTCTGGGAAGCACTGTATATTGTCGGTTTATGGCCCCAATTTGAGCAGTGGAAACGAAAAATAGTGCGAATCAATGAAGAAGTCGCCAAACACTATCAAAAACCCCCCTTACCCTTATGGGATTTTACAGGCTACAACAGCTTAACGACAGAAACCGTTCCCCCCTTAGATGATGCCAAGACTGAAATGAAATGGTATTGGGAATCATCCCATTACAAAAACGCACTCGGTGAACTCGTATTAGATCGCGTGTTTGAATATCAACACCCT
>JAYQWI020001256.1:0-4510 GCA_035871815.2 Candidatus Parabeggiatoa communis | reverse complement strand
AACCATAATCGGTACCTTATATTATGCCCCGCCAGAGCAATTAGGGCATAGCGAATACGGCAAACCCAGCGCAAAAAGCGATTTATTTTCCTTTGGTGCCACCTTATATCGGTTAATGACGGGAGAAAGTCCGCAGAATTTGAATCCACGTCGCCTCGCCGAAGCCCCATCAGCATTATTTGAATTGTTATGCGACTGCAAGGAAGAAAACCCCGACAGACGACCGGAATCCGTAGACTCAGTCGTCAAGCGTTTGGAAGAGATTAATCAGAAGATTGGGCAACAAAAACGGACTAAACAGCCCACGCCTCCGAACAAAAAGCGTTCCTTTCCCTTAAAAGCGTTTGCGGTTTTAGGGATAGTTGTGCTTGTCGCCTTCGCGTGGTTCAATCTGCCTAAACAGGCTGATGATCCAAATCCAATATCCAAATCAAGTGAAGAAAAAGAAACACACGAATCAGTCGTTTCTGAAAAAACAGAGATAAGCGCCACAGTTGATGACAAAACACCCGAATCGCAGCAAGGCGACATTGAACAAAAGCAAGCTGGAGACGTTTTCCGCGATCCCTTAAAAGGGGGCGGTTTGGGCCCTGAAATGGTCGTCATACCTGCCGGAACGTTTCGTATGGGCGATATTCGGGGTACAGGTGATAATGATGAAAAACCTGTCCATGAAGTCTCGGTGAAACAATTTGCAATAGGACGTTATGAACTCACCGTTGCCGAATTTCGACAGTTTGTAGAGGCAACGGACTATAAAACGGAGGCGGAAAAGGGAGACGGTTGTTATGTATGGAAAGAAGCTAAATGGCAAGAGGTAAAAGATGCCAACTGGCGTAACCCGTATTTTCCACAACAAGATAATCAACCTGTCGTGTGTATCAGTTGGAACGATACGAAGGCCTATATCGACTGGCTCACGGAACAAACAGACCAAGAATATCGCTTACCCAGTGAAGCCCAATGGGAATATGCTGCCCGTGCCGGTACTGAAACTGACTACTGGTGGGGCAACGAAATCGGTCTGAATCGGGCCGTGTGTGAGGGTTGTGGCAGTCAATGGGATGATAAACAAACCGCCCCAGTGGGTTCTTTTGAACACAATCCTTTCGGTTTATATGACACAGCAGGGAATGTGTGGGAATGGTGTGCTGATGGGTGGCATGAAAACTATGAAGGCGCACCGACTGATGGGAGTGTGTGGGAAGGTGACGGTAGCCTTTTCGTTTTGCGCGGCGGCTCGTGGTTCTTCGTTGCCGTGGGGGTGCGCTCGGCGGACCGCTTCAGGGTTCGGCGGGCTATCCGTAGCAGGAGCTACGGTGCGCGGCTTGCCAGGATATTGTAACTCTTTGTTCTTTATCCTTTTTCCCTTTTTTCCTTTTTTTCTTTTGTTTTTTTTCTTTTGTCTTTTGTCTTTTTCTTCAGCCCGCGTCCTGCGCGGGCTGCCAAATTTTTTTTGAGGTATTTTCCTTATTTTATGTAGGTTATTTAGGGTAAGAGGAGAATTCGTAGCCATCTACAAAACATAAGAAAACGCAAGAGACGCAAGAGACGCAAAAGGCGCAAGCGAAGCAAGAATGCCAGATTGCTTCAAAGGATTAATCCGTTTAGCAACAAAATCCGTTGTACTGTCTTGATAGAACGCTGATTGCACTGATTATGGCCTGATTAACACTGATTAAAATCTGAACTGATAAAAAAATCAGCGTAAATCATGACAATCAGTCAAATCAGCGTTCTATCTTAAACTCTCATCAATTCGCTCATCCCCGTAATTAGCTGTACTCAAGAGGAAAAACATGATGCAAAATTTAACGATTGGTATTAATAACAGCTTATTCAATGCCGCACAAAATTATGCTACCCAGCACAACACAACGATTAGCCAAATTGTTCAAGGCTATTTAGCACAACTGACAAGTGCTAAGCCCTCACAAACAGAAATTGAAACACTAGAACGTTTTTCTCAAAGTGAAATCACTCGTTTAGAAGCCATGAAAGTACTTGACATTGATTACACCACATTACTTGACAAACTTGGACAACGCGGATTGTCATTGCCAAGCTTACCCCCAGAAGCACTTCAACCCATGGTTGAGAACTTTGTGCGTATCATGAAGGAGGCACAAGAACGATGAAACGTGTGACATTGATTATCCCTGATGCCGGGCCCCTCATCAGTCTAGGCAAAGTCAAATACTCTCCTTTGAACAGATCATTTTCCACTGGTTGAAAGAAATGGGCTTAATAGAATCTTGCGAACTCAAACAAGTTGCGCCACATCGACGTGATTATGAATTTTTAATTAAAACGGTTGGGAAAACCGATCAAATCAATCTGACAGATGTTGGTTTTGGCGTTTCTCAGGCTTTACCGGTATTAACACAATGTTTTTATGCAGCCCAAGAGGCTACCACGATTATAGAACAACCCGAAGTTCATCTTCACCCCTCAGCCCAAGCGGTGTTAGCAGATGTGTTTATTGATGCCATTCAAGCTCAGGATGAAAAGGGAAACCCTCATAATATTCAATTGTTGATCGAGAGTCATTCTGAGCATTTTCTGCGACGTTTACAGCGACGGATTGCCGAGCAAAAGATTCATTCCTTAGACACCGCGATTTATTTTTGTGAAATGACGGCATCAGGATCAATCCTAAAAGCTTTAGATATAGATGATTACGGCAATATCAAATAATTGGCCAGCGAAATTTTTCGGTGATGAAGTAGGCGATCTCACAGCCATGACGGAAGCGGCTATTCAACGTCAATGCTGAACGTTGTGGAGTGGCTGTTATTTTGCGTTGTTGGAGTGCAAAATTTATTTTGCGGCTATTTTCGTTCAAAATTTATTTTGCGGCTATTTTCGTTCAAGTAAACTTCCCGCCCGTTCATCATAATCACTTTCTTCCGCTAACCCGCTTTCTAACAACTCAACGAAACTCAAGTTTGTCACTTCAGCATGATGATTGACTTCAATCAAGTTATCTTCATTATCCCGTTTTAAAAAACGCTGTCTCCAAGAACCGCAAAATAAATTTTGCACTCCAAGAACCGCAAAATAAATTTGGAACGAAAATCGGGCCTTCAGGATTTATCTTGATGACCCTTTTTTTAGAAATGCGCCCTAGACAAACTAAAATGTATACTCCAAAATATACCATTCTACTCCAAACTGATAACTGATAACTGATAACTGACATGTCATTAACAACTAATCTTTTCCGCGATCAATTATTAAAAAAGGGCAATTTTGGCCCTGAAATGATTATCATACCTGCTGGAAAATTTCAGATGGGCGATATTCAAGGTGGTCATAATAATGAAAAACCTGTCCATGAAGTCTCAGTAAAAAGCTTTGCAATGGGACGTTATCCGCTGACTGTGGCTGAATTTCGGCAGTTTGTATACGCAACGGGGTATAAAACGGATCCGGAAACAGGAGGGGGGGGTTATGTATGGAAAGATAATAAGTGGCAAAAGGTAAAAAATGTCAATTGGCGCAACCCGTCTTTTCCCAAAAAAGCTCCCCAAAAAGAGAATCAACCTGTCGTGTGTATCAGTTGGAACGATGCGATGGCCTATATCGACTGGCTCACCAAACAAACTGGCCAAAAATATTGCTTGCCCAGTGAGGCTCAATGGGAATATGCCGCCCGTGCGGGTACGCACACCGATTACTGGTGGGGCAAGAAGTTCGCTCGGTTTCGGCTTAACTGTAGGGGTAGGGGTAGGCCTAGTCGATGGAGTGGTAAACAAACTGCCCCAGTCGGTTCTTTTAAACCCAATCCCTTCGGTTTATATGACACGGCAGGGAATGTGTGGGAATGGTGTGCTGATGCTTGGCATGAAAGCTATGGCGCACCGACTGAGGGGAGTGTGTGGGAAGGTGACAGAAGCCTTTTTGTGTTGCGCGGCGGCTCCTGGAACAGCGGTAAGACGCAGGTGCGCTCGGCGTACCGCAGCAGCCTTCCGCGGACTGACGGTTACGGGAACTCCGGTGCGCGGCTGGCCCGGATTTTGTAACTCTTTGTTCTTTATCGAATTAAAGAGTTATCAAGACTCGCGAAATGGTGGGCTACAATTTTGATTAGGTTCAATTCGCTTATCCCCGTAATTAGCTGTACTATTGATTGCGGAATGGTGGGAAAGCTAAGTACAAAAACAAATCAATCCTAAAAATCAATTAAAAGGCACAATCCAGAAGGGGGTTGAATGTGTGTGAAACCCAGTATGTAGGGTGGGTAGAGCGGGGCGTAGCGGAGAGAAACCCACCGAAAGAGCTAAACCCCCCGAGACTGGAAAATGGTGGGTTTAGCTTCGCTGGTCTTCGACTCCGCTACGCTCCTACCCACCCTACATCAAAAAAAATGTCATTCAATCGGGAAACGATATATTCATTGAATTTAATTTTAAATAGCAAGATGGTGGGCAAGTGAGCGGTTGGTTTTTTCACGCAAAGGCGCAAAGGCGCAAAGGTGCCAAGTTATTTCAACAAACCGCACAACCCC
>JAYQWI020001255.1:0-17210 GCA_035871815.2 Candidatus Parabeggiatoa communis | reverse complement strand
TTTTTGATTTCTAAACGATGCTGCTCTCGGTTTTAAAGCAACCAAGCTATTGCTCAAATGGTGTGGTATCACTTCCATTTTCTGAGCAACAAGCCCTTTTTTCTGCTGTTTAGCAAAACTGTAGAAACCATCCATTGTTCTGATGCTACCTAAAGCATCATAGGTCAATGCGCTACTGTTCAAAAGCAATTGCAAAATAATGCCATGATGTACTTGATTAACTTGAGTTGCTTGTAGATAGGGGGGAGGCGCATTTTTTGCCGTTAAAAAATACCAATTGTTATGCTTGTAGTTATCAGCATCTTCTCCTGCTCTCGCGGCAAGCGTCTCGTTACGATAAGCGGTATTGATGCTTTTATAAAAATTTTCGGCATCGTCGTTAGCAATAGACTTTGGGAGTACCCATATTTGAAAATTTTTGTAAAATGCGGGTTTAATTTCAACATTAAATAAGTTGAAAGTTGCTTTTATTGTCATTTTGTCCTTAAAATTCATTATTGCTTCAGGATCGCCGTAAGCCATAAATATGAAGGCTAAAAGCGCAAATACCCTAATGGGCACTCATACATAACCTTATTTTATTAATTTGAAAGAAAATCAAGTTTTTTAATCCGTTTCAGTAATTGCTCCAAATGACTAAAATCTTGATTACGATTAGTTGTTAAAAAAGCAACATCAAAATCTTCCTTGTTATCAGTTGTTATTCTGGTTTCGCCACGACGCACACAAAATGATGGCATTCTGTCATACAGATTGCCCCACCAATTTCTGGTGACATAGACAAGTCTAAAGTTTTTCTGTCCATAAAAATTTTGTGTTTTCTTAAGCTTTTCTCTGGCTTTTTCAAGCATTTCCGCCAGTTTTTTTCCCTCTAAGTTATTAAAGGTTTGGTTTGAGTAAGATTTATTATCAATTAATAACTTGTGCTTAGGCACATAAATGTCAGCCACTTCAAATAGTTCCGTTGGCAATCTTTCTTCAACCCCATATCCTTGCATTTTCAGATAACGCTTTGTCTCTTCTTCGTCGTAAGCCGGAATGGCAACATCGCGCATCATATCGGGTTTTAATACCCAAAGTGACTCTTCTTTATTAGCACTTAGGAAGATATCATTAGAAATATACTCTTGTCGCCTGGCATTTTTATCAAATGTTCTTTCAGCATAGTCATATTTCCCTCTTTCTTCATCCACAGAAAAATAGAGTTCAACAATACATTTGACATAAATGGGAGAGCTAATAGTTTGAAGTCTGTCAGCCTTTTTAATGTTTGTGATGTTTGTGACGACAGAGGCCGGAAGTTGATAAAAAAATCTGTTAAAATCCCAGAAAATATCACTGCCCTTAAATTCTTCATACATTGCCATAATGTCAATGATTGGGGCAGCGATTTTGTTTGAGCGGTTTCCACTCAACGCTGTCTGCATCATGGTATTTGACAAGGCTTGATGGTGGGCAAAAAATTCACGTAATTTATGCCATAAATTTTGTATGGATTGTTGTTTTGGATTTTCTTTATCAAAACCCGCATTAACCAATTTAGTCATGTAGTTGCCTACATTATCTTTGCTACAAGTTTCCGGTTTAACCTCTCGGCGCAATCCTTTCTGAGCATATTTCATCACTTGATCAAATGTTTTGGTATATATCAGCTCTTGAATTCTATCAGCTTTTACTTGTTGTAGAGATTTAACTAATTTTTCACTGAGATAAATATTAGCCATTGCGGGAATATTAAAACTTCTGTCCATTCTCCCAAGTGCTTGCATTGCACTATCGAACTGCGCAAGGTGATAAGCCTGTGTTTGTTTAACCACAGAAGAAACATTCCTCCAAATTTCTTTATCTTTTGGATCAAGAACACCTTTTGCTAATAACCTAAAATTGGCATCGTTGGTTGCCACTAGAATATGAGACGCAGAAATATAGTTGGCTTCATTTATAATATAAGTTTTAGCGACTGATAACATAATATCAGACAGATCAATATCAATAGTGGGATTTTCTCCCTCAAAATATCGGAGTTCTTTTTTATCCCCCATGTACAACTCAAGATTTCTGGTTGTTCCATTGGCAAGGGCATTTTCAAAGGTTGTTTTAGGAATTGATAATTGCAAATTAGCACCGATAGAAATGGAATTATAAGCACTGGCAATAACAAATACTTTTGGTTTTTCAGTAGACAAAAGATGATCAATTATTTTTCTTTTTTGGTTATCGACTTTATTAGAAACCCTATCAAGAATTTTTTGATCAATATTGCTTTCTTCTTCATGAGAGAAATTTTTAAAATCTTTAGCAACGACTTTTTGTGGTTCTTCCAAATCGACTTTAAGATCAATCCCTCGATTGTCAGCCCAAGCAAAGAATTCTTTAATCAATTGAATAGCAAATTCTGCTTGTCGTCCACTATTACCTAAAAATAAAGCATAGCGTGGTACACCTCTATTTTTAAGCAAATTTTCCAGAAAACCAAGTACAACATGGAAAGGGTGTTCACCTCTTATCTCTGAAAACCACTTATCATGCTGAATAAAACGTTCTTCTATAAAAGCTTTAATCGTTTCGTCTATTTTAGGTGTAAGAATAGTAAATTCATGGTTATCTTCTCGGCGATATACGGGAGGGCAACTAGAGATAGTTGGTTTACCACGTTTGGTGTATTTATGATCAATAACCTTTTTCAGGGAATCTTGTTTTCGGTATTCTATGGGTAAATTAGCCTTCTTTTTTAACCATTGTAGATTGTGTGTTGTTAAGGGTGATTCAATACCGGCTGAGGCAGACACTAACAGCACTTTGTTTTTTAAGCTATCGTCTAATAAAGACACCAGCATACCTTCTGGCGTATCTTTGCAACTATGGATGGCTATATAATATTCCTCTTTTTCACGACTATAGGGCATAGCCATATATTCAAAACCAGTGAGATAAAAATGATCTAACGCATCGGTAAAGTAAGTGTTATTTTCTGCTGTTTTACGAAGCTTTCGCTCATTCAGCTTATTACGAAAATATTCTAACTTTTTTCTGGAAGTTTCATTACTATCTACAAATAAATGATTGATAGCTAATTCAAAATAGTTAAGTTCATCATCTATTTTTTGAGTAGCCATTCTGAAGCCTTTGAAAAATATCACTACAGGATTAATTCCCCGCGTCATATAATAAGTAGCCAGTGGAAATACTGAGTGCATTTGACTTGCTTTAAATTCAGGATAGTTATCAAACAAGTGAAGACTGGCAATGATAGTAGCGAGCGCCGCTTGTTGTGAGGCCTGATAGGCGATAACCCGATTAGGAAATAAATCACTGAAAAAAGTCTCAGTCGATTGCAAAATGCGCTCGATGCTTTTATCTGTTTCACCTTTGAACTGTACCAATTGATTGTCGCCAAAAATCGGAATTTTTCCGTTGCTCACACGAATATACAATTGTTCGATTTGAGCTAACGTATCTTGTATATTTTGTTGCTGTTGTTGAATAATGTCATGCGCTTGCCCTTTTTTATCGTATTCAAGCCCGGCTAAAGTTTTATGAAGTTGGGGCTTAAAATTATGGTATAAGTAAGCCACATATTCGGTGAGATTAATTTTCAAACTGGCATCATGGATTTTATTCCACAGCGTATTAAAGCCGGCAGAACTTTCTTCCATTAAAAAAACCGTCTTTTTAATGGGTTTAAGATGCCCAGTTTTTTGGGAAACCCAAGGAGAATAAAATTCATGGACATATTTTTGTTTGTGATTAAGCCGATAGGTATTATATCCATAAAAAAGTTTGTCATAAGTTGAAAATATAACAGTTACTCTAGCTTTAGTCGCTTCAAACATAGCCTTACCAATATGCATAAACTGGCATTTTTGGCACTTTTTTGGTTCTGTCTCATTTTCTTTGACTTGTTTTTCAATAAAAACTTTACAAAGTTGCCGCAACTGACTTCTCTGTTCACTGATGATTTTCCCTGTCTGAGAATTAGCATTCTCATTAGAAGCCAATGATTCCATACCTTCAAGTATTTCTTCAGCTTTTTTTGAGTCAATTGAATGATCGTTTATGTGGGGACAAGTTTGTGGTAAATAAACCTCTTGTGATTTAGCCATATCAATAACGCTACTGGCTTTGATCAGGACAACATGATGCTTGTTTAAATTATTTTTTGTCAAATGCTTTTCTATGTCATCCTTGATTTTATCTAGGTGACGATGTTGAGGTGCAACTAACAAAATAGTTAGGCGCGGCAATTTTTTATGTTGTATAAGTTTTTCAATAGCCGCAATAATTTCCTTTGTCATGTAATGGGTTTTACCTAAGCCAGTAGGCCCATTTTCCATACCACACCAAGGCGCAGATTGCTCATCATTAAGTGCTTTATGGAAAAAACAGGACAATTCTTGCTCCTCTGGTTTGAAATATTTAAATGATTTTAGTTTTAGGCATGAACTGTCGCTATTTTCGGAGGATAAACTTGAATTATCTTGATTGACTGGCATTTCTTGCGGCGTTTCTTGCTTTGCATTAGCCCATGAAGTTGTTTGGTATTTTCCATTTTGCCAATCTTTATTAAAATTAGTGTGCCATCTAATATTTTCATTCAGTAGCTCTTGGTTTGCAAGTTGCAAAAAGAGGGCATCTGGTTTTCTCTCATTGAAAGCAGTCGCAACAGCATGGCAAAAATCGAAAGGTGATTGATCTTTTTGCAGCGCATGGTTGGCAGAATCTCGAAGTTTTTTCAGTTCCGCGTCTGTCCAAAGTTTTTTATGCTTTGAAGGAGTGGTTGAGTTCATAGTGTAATTGTTATATATATCAGTAGGGTATAGTCATCCAAAAGCGCAGGCTGGCTATCCAATTGTTTTGCCAATGTTCTTAGCACAATAAAAGTGCTAATAGCCGGCCCTTTGTCATCAAGGGCACCGCGCCCGACTAGAAAAGACATGCTTTCACCCAAGTATTCACGGAACTTTTTACGGTAAAAAAAACAGTTGAAATGTAGGAAAAATCCATTGTGATTGCCCATAAATAATAGAGTTGTCCAAAAATAAGGGGGTTGTGAATTTAACTTTGCACAAAATTTATTGACAGACAAGTCTAATTAATAGAAGATTGGGGCAACCCTAAGAATTGCCCCTACGACCGAAAGGATTGTGCAAGCCCTTGTGGTTGCCCTTTCAATTAATCAATCACGGTTTAATTTCATAAGTTTTTGTTAAAATAGATAAAATGACATAAGGGCTACTCTGTTTCTGTAACAAAACTTTACGAAGTTGTTCATTGAGTTGTTGTGACAGGGTTTGAGCGTTTGTTGACTTCAATTGTTTAAACGCTTTTGGTAAAGCTTCTTCTACTATTGATAAATCACTGGCGTTGTCTACTAACAAGGCTACGATTAATCTTTTACCCGGTGATTTTGCGACAATTTCAAAGCCTGAAAGCGGATCGGGTATTGTGAATACTTTTCCCGCTTTGACGTAGCCTGGTAAGGTATATCGATTGGGAAACAGGCGCGTTAATGTCTTTGTTGTATCCAGATGACTGGCATCCAATACGAGTAAGTGTCCATTTCGCTGACTGCTTACCTGTACTCGCATCTTTTGATCCTGTTTAAGCGTGTATGGCACAATGTCAATCTGTAAATCGTTATTTAAACGGGATTCTATCGATTCAGGTATTGAAGGAGCAGTCATTGCACTCCAAAGCCGAATATCCTGATCTAACAAACTCGGTTTGATGTTCAGTTGTGGTGTTAATCCATCTGGACATTGGTATGGCCTCACTTTGCAGTAGGTATGCGATTCACGGCGCATGTAGTCTAACAATTCCCGATGACTGACTTTGCCATCATCATTGCTGTCTGCATGATTATCTTCAATCCCCTGAATAAAGCGGCGCGTGAAGACACCGGTATGCGGGTAAACACTGGTATCAACGACAGCCACTTGATGAGTCGCTACCGCAGTATAAGACACAACATGTTCTTGAGTTTTGATGAAACCCTCTTTTTTCAAGTCATAATTTGCGGTTTGACGTTTCGGCGGATCTTTAAAAATCGGCACTTTGATAGTGGAATCAGGATGATCCCGAAATGATATGCTTTTGGCCATCGTGCCAGAGTGACTCGCGTCAATAATGATTGTGACTTGACGCGCCTTTAATTGTTCCAAACGCTGGTTCATCTCATCATCAAGAATCAAGTCCCTTTTTAAGCGAGTGCTATTGAATGGACACAAGGCCTCATCATAACGGTCAATTTCATCATGGCTCCTATCTCTCACGTAGGTGCCATGTCCACTATAATAGAACAACACCTTGTCGCCGGGTTGAGTCCCTCTAATCAGCCAACTATCAAATACCCTCAAAATCTCTGATTTAGTCGCTTCATGATTAATTAAGGTGCGAATTTGTGTGGGTTGGTAATGCCAGTTAGCTTGAAGAAATTGCGTCATGTTGATGACATCTTGTTTACTACCGCTAAGCGAATTGATCTGTTGATATTCGTCAATACCAACTAATAAGGCACGATTCTCAGCATGAGCCACCGTCATCACAGTCATAAGACACAGTAGGATGCTTGAGGTTTTTTTGACAATCACATTTTTTCCCTTAAGTTGTAGGGTGGGCAACGTGTTGCCCACCAATCTTATTAAACCAGTAAGTCTGCGACAGCTTCACATTCTTGTTCAAGTTCATGTTGTGTTGCGAGTAGCTGTTTGTGGTCAAATTTGTCTATTTCTAAACCTTGCACAATGTTTATTTGACCGTTTTGGGTTGTCACTGGGAAGGAATAAATTAATCCTTCAGGAATGTTGTAGCTACCATCGCTGGGAATAGCCATGCTCGTCCATTCATCAGTACCCCTTACCCAATCACGCATATGTGACATGGCAGCAAAAGCAGCCGAGGCGGCACTGGATTTACCACCGCGTGCTTTAATAATGGCAGCCCCACGTTTTTGTACCGTGGGCATAAATTCATTGACGATCCAGTCTTGCTCAACTAAGGATTTTGCAGGTTGACCATTGATGGTGGCGTGGCTGATATCGGGATATTGTGTGGTGGAGTGATTGCCCCAAATGATCACATTTTTAACAGCGGTAATTTTGACACCGGTTTTTTCAGCCAATTGGCTAACAGCACGGTTATGATCGAGACGTGTCATGGCGCTAAATTGTTTGCGATCTAAATCGGGTGCAGAGTGCATGGTAATGTAGGCGTTGGTATTGGCCGGGTTGCCGACGATGAGTACTTTAACATCACGGCTGGCAAAGTCATTGAGTGCTTTACCTTGTTCAGTGAAGATTTCACCGTTTATTTTCAATAAATCGCTTCTTTCCATCCCGGGGCCGCGTGGTTTAGCACCGACCAGTAAAGCGTAGTCTACATCGCTAAAGGCAATATTGACATCGTCTGTCATGACAATGTCTTCTAACAATGGGTAGGCGCAATCGTGTAATTCCATGACAACACCTTTTAAGGCCTCTAATGCGGCCGGTACTTCTAGCAGATGTAAAATGACGGGTTGATCTTGTCCAAGCATTTCTCCTGAAGCAATGCGGAAGACTAAGGAATAAGCAATTTGACCGGCTCCACCGGTGATAGCGACACGTACTGGTTTTTTCATAACTAACTGTCCTTTCTATGAAAGATAAACGAAATCCACCAATCCCCTGTTTTTCAAAGCTTAAACAAGCTAGAAGGGGGGGGGTTAAATTACTTCCCTAATCTCGTTTGAATTTGCAAACGATATTAGGGAATGTAGATCTATAAGTACTGAACCATAAATTTTGAGGTATTTTAATAGAAGAAATGTTTATTTGTAATTAGAGACGCGAAGCATCGCGTCTCTTTGCGGTAAAATACCTGTTTATTTGTGGTTCAGTACTTACAAACTAAATATCTGTCAATTCGATATTTAATCAAGTTGTTGCGAAGCAATTTCAATCCATTGCTTTTGAACTTTACGATAATTATTGGGCTGGTGTTTAGCGCGTTTTATAATATCGTTAAACAAACTCTGCGCTTTTTCAGTCTGGCCTTGTTTTTTAAGCAATAATGCGTAGCGACATTTCGCTTCATAACCTGAATAATGGGAAGAGACGACTTCATATTCTTCTAAAGCGGCTTCGTTTTCTTGCAAGGCTTCGAGGGTGCGGGCAAATAAGAGATGGCCGTCTGGTGATTTAAACTTTGGATTGGTTTCAATTAAGCGGTTCAAAGTTTCTTTTGTTTTAATATAATCACCGTGTAAAAACAAGGCTTTTGCAAGACCTAACATGATGTTCGGATCGTCTTGATAGATGCCGCTCAAAGCAGTGCTATATAATTCAATGGCTTGTTCATATAATTCTGCTGCAACACATTCTTGCGCTAATTTTACCCTGTTTTCAACATTGTCAGAGATTTCTAAATTGCTTGTCAAGCGTTTTAATTCGCTTTGTGGATCAATGGTTTTAAACACTCGTGTTGTGGCCTTTCTGCTAGTGCGACTGCTGCGTAATTCGGGTAAGATTTCTGCGAAAAAATAAACGATACATCCTAACAACGAAAAAATCAGGATGATCCAAAGCCACATTCTATCACGTCCCGTTTTGATCACATGGACGGCAAAGGCAATTTGAATCAATAATGATAATATCAGAAATATTGCCATGATCGGTTTCTCAAGGAACTCAGTAAATCAAGCACAAGGATCCTTTTATTGAATAAAAGGATAGACCGCTGATTTAAGGGATTGTCCTAATTGACGTTGATTATACTTAGCATTGTCATAAGATCGCGATTACTTTTACAGACACAGCCTAAAAGCTCAAGTCAGGTGGTGGTGACTAACAGCAAAAGCGCAAATTATAACGGTGGACAGTATAATTATCAGTATGAATCAGTATCTAACCTAATCAATTTGGGGTGTTGCCCTACGATTTGGGCAAGTTGATAAGTGCCAGCGACTATGATTCTCGATTCTCTAATCAATGTGCCATTTTTATTTTAGTGTATAATTGTTTCATGCCAAATTAAGGCGTGATTTGTGATTCGTAAGTTGCAAATTGCAAATTATAGACTTTTAATTAATAGACTTGTCCGAAAATAAGGGTTTTGTGAATTTAACGATTTGTTTTTATTAGACAAAAATTTATTAAGCAACAAGTCTAATTTTTCTTTTTAACACAGAGAATACAGAGTACCACAGAGTACCACAGAGCATAAGTATAAGATTTTTATATCTTATTTTATAAAACCCTACTGTGTGTGTTTTCGTCCCTAGAATTTTAAAACGGGATAGGTGGTAAGCTTTCAAGTCAGTCATTCTTTAAAAGTATTTCGTGATTTGCTAATATGCCATCACATTTTAAAAATGTGACAACGATTTTAGGCGTATTGACTCATCTTAGCAAATGTCATAGAGAATTTGAATTTTGCAATTCGCAATTCATTAGCTAGGACAAACATGCCGGTTCGCCACTACAAATCAAGAGATGAATTAAGGAGGGTCTTGCAAAACCATTAAGCAGAAACGATAAAACCATCAAGACGTTGATACGCCTTTCAGTCCTTGATTTGCGGGGGCACGTCGGCGTTTTGCAAGTTCCTCTTATTAATTCTTTTATATAGTGTAGCTTCCCTACGGTTCATAATTAGCTACGCTTAACGAAGTTTCGTTCTACCTACTTAAGTTTAATTAAGGCGTTTTTAATATGCGTGACAAAATTAGATTAGTCTCATCCGCGAAAACAGGGCATTTTTATACCACGACTAAAAATAAGCGTAATACACCTGATAAATTGGTGATCAAAAAATTTGATCCCGTTATACGCAAGCATGTGGAATACAAAGAAGCTAAAATCAAATAACTCACACAGATAACCCTAAAGGAGCGTTCGTATATGGCCATTATTAAAATGATCGATTTAGATCTCAAAGGTAAACGTGTTCTGATTCGTGAAGATTTGAATGTGCCCTTGAAAGATGGCAAAGTGGCAAGCGATGTGCGTATAAAGGCCTCTTTGCCCACCATTAAACATGCGATGGAGGCCGGTGCTCAAGTGATGTTGATGTCTCACTTAGGTCGTCCCAAGGAAGGCGGGTTTGATCCCAAAGCCTCTCTGGCACCTGTGGCCGAGCATTTGGAAAAGTTGTTGGGTAAACCAGTGAAATTGGTCAAAGATTGGTTAGATGGGATAGACATGGCCGCCGGTGAGGTGGTGTTGTGTGAAAATGTGCGCTTTAATAAGGGCGAGAAAAAGAATGATGATGAGTTGTCTAAAAAAATGGCTGCTTTGTGTGATGTGTATGTGATGGATGCTTTTGGCACGTCGCACCGTGCCCAAGCCTCAACGCATGGCGTGGCGAAATATGCGCCTGTGGCCTGTGCCGGGCCTTTGCTCGCGGGTGAATTAGAGGCATTGGGTAAAGCTTTAGATAATCCAGCGCGTCCGATGGTGGCTATTGTCGGCGGCTCTAAAGTGTCTACTAAATTGACCGTGTTAGAATCGCTGTCTAAAGTGGTTGATCAATTGATCGTCGGTGGTGGCATTGCCAATACTTTTATCGCAGCCGCCGGTCACAATGTGGGTAAATCTTTGTATGAAGCTGATTTGATTGAAGAAGCTAAAAAACTGACGGCGGCTGCACAAGCACGGGGTGGCGATATTCCTGTACCAACAGATATTGTTGTTGGCACTGTCAGTCCTTTTGAACAGGAAGATGCAAAAGCGACTTTGAAGGCCGTCAATGAAGCGACTGATGATGAGATGATTTTTGATGTTGGCCCTGAAACCTCTGCCAAATTTGCTGAAATCCTGAAAAAGGCCGGCACGATTGTTTGGAACGGCCCAGTAGGGGTGTTTGAATACGATCAATTTGGTGCGGGAACGAAAGCCTTGTCAGAGGCGATTGCAGAAAGTAGCGCCTTTTCGATTGCAGGTGGTGGTGATACCTTAGCGGCAGTGGATAAATATGGCGTGGTTAAAAAAGTGTCATACATTTCAACTGGCGGGGGTGCTTTCTTAGAATTTTTAGAAGGCAAGAAATTGCCGGCCGTAGCGATTCTTGAGGAACGGGGAAATTAATCTGTTATCAGTATCAGTTATCAGTTATCAGTTATCAGTTATCGTTAAGTCTTTCAACAGACAAAACTGATAGAACGCTGATATTTCACGCTAAAGTTTAGCGAAACTAAACTTTCGCGTGAACCGAATGGAAACTTCGCTGAATGTTGATTATCATGACTTTACACTGACTAAATTAATCATTTCAATATCAATCTGCTCACGACACGATTGAACATAAGGGATTGATTGTGCTTTCTATTTTTTTAGAAAAAAAATGAAATCAAACACTTATAGATTTAATCGGGGAAGGGTTCAAATAATAGCCCACCAGTAACACATTAAAGGAGGGCCGCCCGATCGTGTTCGCCCTTTTGAAAACGAGAAAATTAATTATCTGAAGGCGGCAGCGATAAATCGTGCCATGCAGCATTTAGCTTCGCTGACCTTCGGTTCACGCAAAAGTTTTGCGCGCAAAACTTTTGCGTGAAATACAGTTTAAGCATGCCCAAATTGCCCTAGTTGCCCAAAAAAAAAGGCCATAAAACCGATAATAAATTCTGAACTTTTGAACTACTTTTTGAATAAAACTATATTTCACATTTAGCTACGCTAAATACAATTTTTGCGCGCAAAAACTTTTACTCTTCCCGAAGGAAAGCTACGCTAAATAATGAACAGTCACAGTAAACAAAAGTTTTGAATTTTACTGGTATTAATGTCTATATCCCTGATAACTGATAACTGATAACTGATAACTGATAACTGATAACTGATAACTGATAACGATATGTTCCGAAGAACTAAAATCATCGCCACGCTTGGGCCAGCAACTGATGATCCCACAATGTTGGAGAAAATTATCCAAGCGGGTGTTGATGTTGTGCGCCTGAATTTTTCTCATCAAACGCCTGAAATTCATCAAAAACGGTTAGCCGCTTTACGTGAGTGTGCCAGTACACACGGGCGCACTATTGGTGCGATTGTCGATTTGCAAGGGCCTAAAATTCGTATCGAAAGCTTTCGCGAGGGATATATTGTTCTCAAGGAAGGTGATTCGTTTATATTAGATGCCACTTTAGCGAACCATGCTGGTAATCAACAAGCGGTAGGTATCACTTATAAACAATTGCCTCAAGATGTACTTAAAGGGGATACTTTATTATTGGACGATGGCCGAATTATCTTGGCCGTTATTAACGTTGTCGATACGCAAATCCAGTGTGAAGTGATTGTCGGGGGCAAGCTGTCTAATAATAAAGGGATTAATCGCCAAGGGGGCGGTTTATCGGCTAATGCCTTGACTTATAAAGATCGGGCTGATATTGCCACCGCTGCCACGATGCACGTAGACTACATCGCCGTTTCGTTTCCGCGTTGTGCTGAGGATATTCATGAAGCCCGTGAATTGTTAGAAGCCGCTGGGGGCAATAGTGGCATTATTGCTAAAATAGAACGCGCCGAGGCGCTGGCTAATCATGAAGAAATTATAAAAGCGGCCGATGCCATTATGGTAGCCCGTGGAGATTTGGGCGTTGAAATTGGCGATGCCAATTTACCCCCAGCGCAAAAGTTATTGATTCAAAAGGCCCGTGATTTCAATAAAATCGTCATTACCGCGACTCAAATGATGGAATCAATGATAGACAGTCCGATTCCAACTCGCGCTGAAGTCTCTGATGTTGCGAATGCGGTATTTGATGGCACGGATGCGGTGATGTTGTCAGCGGAAACGGCAGCCGGGCAATATCCTGATAAAGCAGTGATTTCTATGGATCGGGTTTGTCGACAGGCTGAAAAACAGCCGAGTATACGGATATCCGATCACCGTATGACAAATCAATTTAAGCGTATTGATGAAGCGGCGGCGATGGCAACCATGTACACGGCGAATCATCTCAATATCCAGGCTATTGCCGCACTGACAGAATCGGGTTCAACGCCTTTATGGATGTCACGTATTAATTCGGGCATACCCATTTTTGCTTTATCGCACCATAAAAGTACCTGTAGTAAAGTCACACTCTATCGAGGTGTCTATCCCATTGAATTTACTTCATTTTCTTTAGATGCCTTACAAGTCAATCAGCTCATGATATCTAAATTACTACAGCGCGGTTTCATCAGTGAAGGTGATTTAGTGATTATTACAAAAGGTGACTTGAAAGGGATTTCAGGTGGCACCAATTCGATGAAAATTGTTTGTGTTGGTGAGGGTATCATAACAACCGTTGATTGAAAGTTTCTTGATTTTAACAACTACAAGGATTGTTTAGAATAACGGATTAAAAACCTTGCGAGAAGTACGTTCCAACTATTAGTTTGCGAGAAGGGATTCATTTGTTCCTAAAGGAGCTTATTTTGCCCTTTTGCACGCACGCAAAAAATTTTGCGTTCTTTTGCGTGCGTGCGTTATTTTTATTGTTTTTTTGAGGGCACTATTTTCTTTCGCCCCCTTCAGATAGATAATATTTCACTTTTTTTCTTATTAACCAATCCAGAGGAAAACTTTATGCTTATTTCTATGCGTCAACTGCTCGATCATGCAGCAGAAAATGGTTACGGTTTACCGGCCTTCAATGTTAATAATATGGAACAAGTCCATGCGATCATGCAAGCAGCTGACGCAACGGATAGTCCAGTCATTATGCAAGGTTCAGCTGGCGCTCGTTCTTATGCTGGTGAACCGTTTCTACGTCATTTGATTTCCGCCGCGATAGAAATGTATCCACATATCCCTATCGTGATGCACCAAGATCATGGTTCTGAACCGGCCGTGTGTTTGCGTTCCATACAAAGCGGGTTCAGTTCCGTGATGATGGATGGCTCTTTAATGGCGGATATGAAAACGCCTTCCAGTTTTGAGTACAATGTCGAAGTCACCAAAACAGTGGTTAATATGGCACATGCTGGCGGCGTGTCGGTTGAAGGTGAACTGGGTTGCTTAGGTTCCTTGGAAACCGGCGAAATGGGTGAAGAAGATGGGCATGGTGCAGAAGGCAAATTGTCCATGGATCAATTATTAACTGATCCAGAACAAGCCGCTGATTTTGTTAAGCAAACGGGTGTTGATGCCCTCGCTATCGCAATTGGTACCAGTCACGGTGCTTACAAATTCACGCGCCCACCGACTGGAGAAATTTTAGCCATTGAGCGCGTCAAGGAAATCCATGCGCGTATTCCAGACACCCATTTAGTCATGCACGGTTCCTCTTCAGTGCCACAAGAATGGTTAGCTATCATCAACAATTATGGTGGTGACATGGGGCAAACTTACGGCGTGCCTGTAGAAGAAATCGTCGAAGGCCTCAAGCATGGTGTGCATAAAGTCAACATTGACACCGACTTGCGTATGGCTTCCACCGGTTCCATCCGTAAATTCTTACAGGAACAACCGTCCGTATTTGATCCCCGCAAATTCCTCAAAGAAGCCACTAAGGGCATGATGGGCATCTGCAAAGCCCGTTACGAAGCTTTTGGTTGCGCCGGCATGGCTTCCAAAATCAAACCGGTTTCTTTAGAGGAGATGTTTAATCGTTATAAAAGCGGTGACTTGGATCCGCGTGTAAAGTAAATAGCCGGTAGGCGTTACCCTTTTCACTCTGAAAACGGTGGGCAATAGCCCACCTGATATTTATTTCAGATAATTACGACAAAAGGGCAACCACAAGGGATTGCCCCTACATCACGTTGGTAGGGGCAATCCCTTGTGGTTGCCCTGAAATGCTTGGAGAAAATTAAATGACTGAAACCCCCCATAAACTGATTTTACTGGGATCAATCCAAGAAGGATTTGATACCGAAATCACCCATGAAAAACTCGCCATTGTCTTTGATATCGATCTGAAAAAAATACCTAAATTATTAAAAAAACCGACTGTCATTAGAAAAAATTTAACCCCTGAAACCGCGTATCGCTATAAAACCGGCTTAGACAAAATCGGTGTGTTATGCCATATCAGCCCTCCACTTGAAAAATGAATGAAAACCCAACCTAGCCTAAAAGAAGCTTTCTGATGACAGATAATGTTTATAAAATCGTGTTACTTGGAAAAATTGCGGACGGATTTGATGCCGCAATCGCCCATGATCAATTGGCGACTATTTTTAATATTGATATCAAAAAGATACCCAAATTATTAAAAAAACCAATTGTTATTAGGACAAATTTAAAGCGTGATGCCGCGCTGCGATATCAAACTGGATTAGAAAAAATTGGCATCTTATGTGACATCATTCCACCGCTAGACTCCCCTCCCATCAACACCGAACCTGATCTTATTATTGAAGACAGCGCAAAACCCATTAATGAAACTGAAACCTTTTCACTGGTTGACATTGAAAAACAAAAAGCACTGATTCTTGATGGCGAAAGCTTGCGCGTGATTAATCTCAAAATGCCGTTCAGTTCAATCATGATATTTCTGATTAAAGGGCTATTCGCCGCTATCGTCACGATAATGATTTTTGGCGGGATAGGTTATGTGATATGGTTTTTTATGGGTACACAAATCAGCGATTTTGTACAACAATGGCTTCAATTTATGAAAGGTTTATAAAAAAATGGAAGATGAAAATCAACACGTTGTGATTACCGATATTAAAATGCCCTTTTTTTCGATGGTTGTTTTTATGATTAAATGGGTATTTGCGATGATTCCTGCCCTGATCATTGCAGGTGCCTTATTGTTTGGTATCACAATATTAGTCAGTATGTTTAACATCAAAGAAATGCTGGGCGGGTTTGTACCCTAAATCAATGATCAATGATCAAAGATCAATTATCTGTCTTACCTTCCATAGCACCTATCCGTTTTCAAATTCGATGGTATAAAATACACACATTGAGATTGTATTTTATATCACAATTCAGCCACTTCTGGTCAATTTATTTATAAATTCAATATATTATGAGTGAACGGGAATGGCTGACATTTCTGATTTGTTATACCTTTGTACTTTAGGAATATCCAAAAAATAAATTATCCCAGTGTGTTTTGTAGGCGGGTAACGGGTTTTTAAAGCCCACCATTCCCTCACCCGACACCGGCTTGAATTTTTTTCCCCCGTTTTTGCACGCAAAAACTTTTGCTGGCATTTGGGATAATTATTTTTTTGGGACTTCCTTATTCAAACGATCTATGAAGAATTATGGATAACATTGCTATAACCGGATTAGGCTGTATTACTTCTTTAGGGCCAGATAAGGATAAGGTTTTTGATAATTTAATTAAGGGTAAAAATGGTATCAAGCCTATTCAATCCTTTGATGTTTCTGCTTATGCTGGCAAACAGGGCGGTGAAGTTAAAGACTTGACTTTTACACCAAATGCCATTAACACCACCTGTCCCCAGTATGAACGCGCCGCTTGGTTATTGTTAAAAGCAACCCGTGAAGCCATAGACGATGCCAGTTTAATCTTGAATCAACAAAACCCATTTCGTATCGCATTATCTACTGGTACGACCTTGGGAGGTATGGTTAATGGAGAAAATTATTATCGTGCCTTACATCAAAACGCTAAAAAAATACATCCCAACCAGATTATTTCTGCGAGTCAATACGCCCCCAATGATTTCGTGATGTCTGAACTAGGTTTGCAAGGAATGAGCCTTGTGACTTCCACCGCTTGTTCAGCCTCTTCACATGCCATTGGTTATGCCCTAGAACTACTACAAAGCAATTTAGCCGATGTTGTTTTGGCGGGCGGTTTTGATCCCATGAGCGAATTAACTTTTGCGGGTTTCAGTATCTTGCGCTCAGTCACTCAAGATAAAATTCGACCCTTTGATAAAAATCGCAGTGGTTTAGTCTTAGGAGAGGGGGCCGGTATGTTGGTGCTTGAACGGGAAAGTGAGGCTCAAAAACGGGGGGCACGTATTTATGCATTATTAGCCGGTTACGGTAGCAGTAGTGATGCCTATCATACAACGGCACCGCATAAAGAAGGTTTGGGTGCCGCACGCGCTATGCGAATGGCACTGAATGAAGCTAAACTTAATTTAACCCAAGTCGATTATATCAATGCACATGGTACAGCGACACCCGCCAATGATATCGCTGAAACGAGAGCCATTAAAAATCTCTTTGGTGAGCAAGCTTATCGCATTCCCATCAGTTCAATTAAATCTATGATTGGGCATACTTTGGGTTCTGCCGGTGCCATT
>JAYQWI020001254.1:0-2655 GCA_035871815.2 Candidatus Parabeggiatoa communis | reverse complement strand
TAAATGGCTACATAGCCGACGGTTTCGGTGGGATGACCGTCATTGCGTGTTTCTTCTTCAAACAGGGCGGCAGCAAAACCATTGCTGGTAATGTCTTTGGCCCGTACTGTGACGGGTTGCACAACCGCTTTGGTGGTTTGTAGGGTTAAAAACAGGCGCGGTTGGCCGGGGAGGGATTGGCCAAAGTGGATGTTTTTCCATTGGCCTGTACCGGATACCTTAAACTGACCGACTTCCCAGAGACTGCCGTCGCTCATGGGATAACGCCCGGCTTCCATAACCACGTAGGGTAGGGTTTCTTGGGCGTGTTTACCATCCAAGTAGTACCATTCTTGAAAGCGCATTTCAAAACTTGAAGGGGTAACTTGCTGTAAGCGCACAACGCCGGGTTCGAGATCATTTGAACTGGCGGGGCCGACGATGATGACAGGGTTTTGGTACTCGCCGGTTAGGCTGGTTGATTGCCAGTTATGTGTGGCTTCTACGACACCTTGTTCGCCCAGTTGCTTGTCATCAGTCGGTGTTGAAAATCCTTCGCGCACAGTGACGGTATCAGCTTCATTGAAACTGATGATCTGGGCAAAAGTTTGATCACCCAAGGTGAGGATATCAACGGTTTCTGTGACATGGTTGGTTTCGTCATCAAGTGAGTATTCTTCTTCTAGCCGTAATGTGCCTGGGGTGGCGCTGTCTAGCTCAAGTTGTTGTACTTGGTAGTTGATGGCTTGTCCAGCTGTGGTGAGGGTGCCACTGCCTGTTGCACTGTAAATGGCTACATAGCCGACGGTTTCGGTGGGATGACCGTCATTGCGTGTTTCTTCTTCAAACAGGGCGGCGGCAAAGCCATTGCTGGTTATGTCTTTGGCCCGGACTGTGACGGGTTGCACAACCGCTTTGGTGGTTTGTAGGGTTAAAAACAGGCGCGGTTGGCCGGGGAAGGCTTGACCAAAGTGGATGTCTTTCCATTGGGCCGTACCGGAGACGGTAAAATGACCGACTTCCCACAGGCTGCCGTCGCTCATGGGATAACGCCCGGCTTCCATAACCACGTAGGGTAGGGTTTCTTCGGCGTGCTTGCCATCCAAGTAGTACCATTCTTGAAAGCGCATTTCAAAACTTGAAGGGGTAACTTGCTGTAAGCGCACAACGCCTGGTTCGAGATCATTTGAACTGGCGGGGCCGACGATGACGACGGGTGTCTGATAGGGCTTAGATAAAGTGACTGGTTGCCAATTTCCTGTCACAGAGTGGGTTTCCAGTTCGGCCGGGATTGAGGGGCCACCGATTTCAACAGTGGTCATTTCAGTCGCGGTGTTGTTGTCCTCATTGGGATCAACTGTGGTGGTGGTGAGCGTGGCTTGGTTGCTGATCTCACCGGCTGTCTCTGGTGCTTTGACATTAATCGTGATAGTTGTCGTTACGTCTACCGCGAGATTGGCTAATTGGCAGGTTAGGGTGTTTTCTGATTGAACGGGTGGGTTGCAAGTCCAATCGGTGCCATTGGCACTGATAAAGCGGATTCCCTCTGGTAGGGTGTTGACCACTTGCAGCGTGCTGGCGATATCGGGGCCGGCATTATTAAGGGTGAGGGTGTAACTGAATTCAGCATCGGTATTGACGGGGTCAGCAGAATCTGTGAGAGTCATTGCGATATCGGCTTCACAATGATTAGGCGCACCTGGGCTTGGGGCCGCTTGGCGGTAGTCTTCAGTTTGACGTGGTTCGCCCTCGCCACAACGGCCGTTTGAATGGTTGGCAGGATCACCGCCTCCGGCTTCATTGATTTGAGGTTGTTCTGGATTCAGTAGAGCGAGTAAGCCGGTATCGTCAGCATCGTCGGTGTCGTAAACGAGGGCATCTCGCAATTTGATGGGGGTGACGCTTGTTCCTTCTGGAAAATCACTGGCTTTGCCGATATAAAGGGCGACCGCTGCGGCATCGTTGACTAACCAGTTGCTTTCAGACACGCTGATATCGGCTTGGGTTAGCTCATTACCGCCAATCACAAAATAGCCGTCGGCATGGGTGGTTAAGCCGGCTAAGTCGAATGCTTGATAAGCTTGATCCGTTTCGCCATTAAACAGGACAATAACGAGGTTGTCGAGTGCCGTATTGCCGGTGCCACCGTCATAAAGTTCAATAAATTCAGTGGTTTCGCTCCCTTGGGCATCGACTTCGTTAATGATGATATCAGGTATTTTAAAGGTGGGATCGCTGCCTTGGAGACATTCTTCCAAATCAGACAGGCCGTCTTGATCAAAATCATCTAGGCCATCGCGATCAAGGTTGCCAAAATATTGCATTTCACAGCTGTCTAATACACGATCACCATCCGTATCTTCGGTGAGGCTGTAGACGATGATATGGGCTGTTTGGGGCGTTTCTAATTGCCCATCAGAAGCCGTGAAGGTGAGTTCAAAGTCGCCCGCTTGGCCTTTGACGGGTGTCCAATCAAAGATGGCTTGACCCTCATTTTGCTCAATGAAGGTGGCTCCACTTGGTAAGGGTGTGGCGCTTAGAGGGCGTGTGAAAAGTTATCCTAATATGAGATAATATAAAAAAATACAATATTAAATCAAAATGGAGAAGAAATCTGATGAGCAGATCACCTTATTCAAGTGATGTGACAGATGAACAATGGGCCATTATAGAACC
>JAYQWI020001253.1:0-6068 GCA_035871815.2 Candidatus Parabeggiatoa communis | reverse complement strand
GATATTGAACCACTGATGCACCGCCAATAATCGCCTGTTCAACAGTATTGATAAATTTGTCCTTTGGAATCAAGTGACTATCCGTAATCGCATAAAGTCCACCTAACAAAGATGGGTTAATATTTTGAATCATAAGTCGCTATTTTGAAAAAGGTGAAAATGAAAGAAGGCGTTTGAGTTAAAAACTCAAACGCTGTGGTATTTTATAATATTCTATGATTCTTTAAGAATAACAACTTAATGAATAAACGATGACTTTATTTAGCTATACTTAGCATCGTCATATAATAGCGACCTATTAATTCTAATAGCCAACAGCTAAAGCAGTTGTCTAAAAGCTCAAGTCAGGTGGTGGTGACTAACCCAATACTAAAATTATGACGGTGGACAGTATAAATAATTATTATAAATATGATTATGCTTTATTGATAGTGTAAAATAACTCACTATTAATATTACTATTTCTTAACCATAACAACTGCTATGACAACTTTATTCAATTGGTTTAAAAAGTTTTGGCTCATTATTTTTATGATATTTTTTGTTGGTATTGTGGCAATATTGAATTTTGATGTACTCAAAGCCATGCTTGATGCCTTTAGCAAAGATGGCGTTATGACTTTTCCTGGCAAAGCACTACTCGCTTCGCTTTTGGCAGTGGTAACGGCAATGGTAACAAATCCTTTGATTTTAGGAATTGCAACCCTTATTGGCACATGGATTACCCTTATTACATGCTACCTAAACAAAAAAGTACCCCCCAGTTAAAGAGCAAGCAGAGTCACTATCTACTGCAACCAATAAAACTTTAGAAGATAATTTGCAGATTTGCGATGCTGTTATTGTGATTTATAGCGATAGTGCTTATATGCTTATGGTTCGCCAAAAATTGAAAGCCTGTTGGATTGTGCAAAAAACGCAGCGTGAACAACCCTTTAAAGTGATTGCGCTATACAATAATGATCCCTACGTCGATAAGTTGCAAATCAATATCACATTACCCAATTTGCACGAATTGGATTGCCCCACACCA
Organism: Candidatus Parabeggiatoa communis; assembly: GCA_035871815.2. GTDB lineage: Bacteria > Pseudomonadota > Gammaproteobacteria > Beggiatoales > Beggiatoaceae > Parabeggiatoa > Parabeggiatoa communis. The sequence continues at coordinate 5,035 of JAYQWI020001253.1, read as the reverse complement.
CAAACTGATACTTGTTTACCCCGTTTCGTACAGATGTTAACCCACTATGAATAAGCAAACCAAAAAACACAGTTTTACAGTAAGACTTTGGCAAGAAGGCGATTGGATTATCGCACAATGTGTCGAAATTGATATTGCCAGTCAAGGAAAGACTGAACAAGAAGCTCTTGATAATTTACGGGAAGCTTTAGAACTTCACTTTGAACCCCCTTGTGCAACGATCACACAACAAATACGAACATTAGAGGTATTTCTGAATGCCGCTTAAACCTTTGCCTTACCGTGAAGTCAAACGGAAATTAATCGTGGCTGGATTTTCTGAAATCAGTCAAAAAGGCAGTCATGTTAAATTTGTAAAAACCACGCCACAAAAGATTAGTACCGCAATTGTTCCTCAGCATCGTGAGATTGCTATAGGCACGTTGCATAGTATATTAAATCAAGCGGGACTGACACCTAAAGAATTTGAAGCGTTATAAAAAAAGGGTTAATTTTCCTTATCCCGGCCTACGCCCCTTTGAACGTGACGAAAACGAACTATTTTTCGGCCGTCAAAAACAAATCAATGAACTCATAGAAAAACTAGGCAAGAGGCATTTTATCGCCGTCATCGGCCCATCAGGTGTAAATCCTCGCTGTATCTCACGAAGGGTTTTACTCGTAAACAATTACAAGAGGCGATTGAAAAACCGGCAAAACTATTTGACGGTAAAGTGGAACCCGCGTTAGTTAATCGTTTGCTGAATGACATGGGTTTCGACTCCGTTCGATTACCGGTGTTACAACATGCCTTAATACGAATGTGGCATCGTGCGACTCAAGAAAAGACTCAACCCATCACACTGACTTTTAAACATTATCAAGACATAGGTGGATTAAAAAAGGCTTTATCTAAACATGCCAATGAAGCCTACGAAGAATTTGATAGCTGGTAAGGCCCCTACTCTTTCTGTATTTTTCTGTCTTTCAGGCAAAATGAAAATGCTATAAAATCAAGCATATAGTGAAAGTATAAATTATTTTGCGGGTAGGCCTTCCAACGGGCGCATTTCTAAAAAAAGGCTCATATCAATAAATCTTGAGGGCTTTCGTTCAAAATTTATTTTGCGAAGCTTTGAGTACAAAATTATGGCGTTTGGAGTGCAAAATTTATTTTGCAAAGAATGGGAATGCGTCCCTTAAAAAGAGAAGCAAATTGATTGAGTTAAGCACAAATTTAACACCCCAATTTGCAACGCCGTTTTGTTGTTATAATAAAAACGTCATTCGCCGGTTGCAAACCGCCCTCTACTCTCAAAAAATACAGCCTTATTGAATAACTGATAACTGATAACTGATAACTGATAATGTCACTTCCACACTTGATTCAAAAAACGGTCAGCGCGGTTTTGAATAGCCCATTACTGCAAGCGTTGGGCATGGGCGATGTTTACAATGTGCTCAATGAACATTTTGTCTTGAGCGCACAGGAAATCACACAAGCCTATCAAAAAAGTTATGCTTACGCCCTCAGTGCCATTGCCGCTGGCATGGCTTCGGATGACAGTTGGCAAAATTTTTGGCAGAAAATCACGGAAAGCCAAATAGAACAGGAATTGTCTAGCCAAATCGTAGGCCTTTATTTGGAGCCGTTTGCACAGGCCCAAGGATTACAAGGGCCCGCATTAAACGAGTTTCGCCAGCAAGCCATTCAAGATTGTCAAGCCTTGGCAGCGCAAAAAGAGAGCCTATTTCAAATCGCCCAATTTCAATTAACCGAAGCCGAATTAGCGGCCTTAGTCAATGCGTCTGAAATCGCTACCTTGTCTGAATTGGTGATAGCGCATCTTCAATCAGTCGCAGAAACGCGGGTTTTGTTAAGCGAGCCGTTGGCACAATTTTTAGCCTATCACAATTTATTAGGCCATGCGGTGTTATTTTTCTTAAATGAGGCCTTACGCGACAATGAACGCTTTAAAACCACTTTGGATAATCTGCGGCAGCAAGGTTTGTTAGCTGAAATCCAAGGTGTGCAACAGGCACAATCAGAATTAAAGGCTTTTTTTATCAACAAATTAACGGCGATTGAACAACGATTAGCCACCCAAAATCAACGCTTACTACAAGCGGCTACGCCGGCAGAATTTGCACAAATCGGAGAACACTCAAAAACCCTGCTTTTAGATCAACAGACGATTAATCAAACCTTGGCGGAAATCCCCCAGCGTCTCCAACAAGTTCAAAGCGAATGGCAAACAACACAAACGGCTTTTATTCAGTTTTCACAGCAATTTAGCCAATGGACAGTGTTTGCCAGCACCCAACTGGAGACGATTGTTGCCGCGTTGCCCGATTTGCAATACCGCATTGAACAGCTTGATGATAAGGTAGACGTGCTATTAGACGGGCAGGAAAAGTTATTAGAGGGACAACAAATGCTCTTTGATGAAGTTCAAAAATTAGCCGCGCGTCTGGAAGTGTCAGCCCAAATCAAACCGCAAGATGAATTTACGCAATATAATGGTGCGACTGAAGTCAAATTGCGTCAAGCCATTGCCCACTTTAAAAATCTACCCAATTATTTGGATTATCCCCAAGTCATGCTACAAGTGGGGAGTCTGTCTTCAGTCTTAGGTGATTTAAAAACCGCAGAAGGTTTATTTTTTGACATTATCCAACGCACCCAAAACAAGTCTCATAAAGCCCGTGCCTATATGAATTTATTTCATATTTATTTACGGAACGGGCCCCAATTTTATGATAAGGCCTTGAAATCCTTAGAAGAAGCGATTCACCTCAATCGGGCCCAATATGTCTTGCATAATGTTGATCTGTACCCCATTCAAGGCATACTCGGGGCTGGGGGCATGGGCTGTGTTTTTTTGTGTCACAATACCATAGAGGAAAAACGCTTAGGACAAGAATGCTTTGTCGTCGTGAAATGCTTATGGGAAACGCAACGCGGCGAACCGAACAAGATTTTTGCCGAACCCTTAGCGATGGCGAAAATTGCAGGAGACTCTGTGCCTCAACCCTTGAGCTATGGCTATGTGGATATCGCAAAACAAGAACGTGCATATTTCGTCACTGAATTTATAGAAGGCGCAATGGATGGCGAAGCCTGGTTAGCTCAACAGGGCAAAATGGATGTCATCACTGGCGTACAAGTGGGGATTCAAATGGCGCAATGTTTACAAAAAGCGCATGAACAGGGCATACTGCATTTAGACTTAAAACCCGCCAACGTATTACTGAAGGCCAGCGATTCGGGTTTAACGGTCAAAATCATTGACTTTGGTTTAGCCAGAATCGCCACCTCGTTAAGACAACACGCCGCTTTAGCACAAACACACAAACCCCACACTCAACTAGCGCAAAAAGTGTTTGGCACTTTTGACTACGCGCCCCCAGAACAACGAGGCGATTTTCAATATAGCCAAGTGACTGAAAAAAGCGATGTCTTTGCCTTAGGGAAAACCTTATATCGTTTATTCAGTGGCAAACGCCCTCAAGATAATATCCTGCAAAAATATTTACCCGATGCCCCCGGATTGCATGAATTACTCGAAGATTGTGTCGAAAGTGAACCGGCTGAACGCCCTAACATTGATACCGTCTTAAGCCATTTAACGGCCTTGTTGCCTACGAAAACGGCAAAAAGTGTCGAAACAGAAGCTATCAAAGCCACTGATAACCCTCAACAAGTTACTAAGTATCAAGTCGAGCAGATTGAACCAAAGAACAAACCTCAAGCAACGAAACAGAAATATCCAAAACAAACCCAGAAAAAACCGGAAAAGGGTTCGGAGGTTAAAGCAATCATCATTTCTGTGATTTTATTGGTTTTGGGGCTTATTTTACCATTTGCAATTGGATATTTATTAGAGGTGGTTTTTAATTACAGGAGAGCAGTCGTTTTTAACGGCATCATAATTGGTTGTTTATTTTATGTTTTATGGGTAGGGCAATATCTCTGGCGACACCGTCAAACCATGCCTCATCTTGCTATGGTATTTGGGCTGCTTGGAATTGCTTGGGGAATATTCTTTATATCAACTATAATATTTCATACACTAAATATCAGTTTTCTAGGTGAATATCGTGAGGCGGATAGCGGTGTAATTGTCGGCTTATCACTAGCTATGTTGCTAATTGGACAATATCTTTGGCGACACCGGCAAACCATGTTTCATCTTGCTATGGTGTTTGGGCTTATTGGGATGGGTTGTGGAATATGGCTTATATCAGTTGTTATTTTTGACGGACTAAATATCAGTTTTCTAGGTGAATATGGTGATGGGGGGAGCGGTGCAATTGTAGGTTTATCATTGGCTATTTTGCTGGTAGGACAATATCTCTGGCGACACCGACAAACCATGCCTCATCTTGATATGGTATTTGGGATTATTGGGATGGGTTGTGGAATATGGCTTATATCAGTTGTTATTTTTGAGGCATTCAATATCAGTTTTCTAGGTGGGGATAGCACTGATTATGGTTATTATCCTTATGACACAGAAAGCGGTGCAATTGTAGGTTTATCACTCGCTATTTTGCTGGTTGTGCAATATCGCTGGCGACACCGGAAAATCATGTCTCTTGCTTCAAAGATAACTGGGCTTATTGGTATTGGTATTGGTTTGTTTTTCATATTAGCGGTGTTAATAAGTACTTTTTAACTGTGATTTCTCTGATAGACTTCATCGCAGTTAATCACATTAATCATATAGCCAAAAACGATCTTGAAAGAAAATAAACGCTAAAGACGCTAAAGACGCTAAAGACGTTATAAGAAGCCTCTTAATTCTTTTGCGTTCTTTTGCGTCTCTTGCGTTATTTATTTTTTTTGAACACGAAGGTAACTTAAACTGCTCATGGCATCACACTATTTTCAAAGCAGCCTTCAAGAATTTTCTTATAACCCATAAGAGATAAAAACCATGCAAACACGTCTATTTGAAACGCGAGGGCCTGTTGATCCCGCTCGCAATTACGTTGTACCACGCCAAACCGAAATCACTAAACTGGTTGAGCGAATCAAGCTGGGGCGATATAT
>JAYQWI020001252.1:0-5303 GCA_035871815.2 Candidatus Parabeggiatoa communis | reverse complement strand
TGGAATTGATAATTGATCATTGAGATCGAGTGTTGTAAAATTCGCATCAGTGTCGCGAATAAGTCACACCACGCGGGTGCTATACAACTTAAACCCATTCCAGCATAAAAGTCGTTTGAGTCAAAGCCAACTTTAAAGGTTTGTGTGGTTTAATTGATACACTGTGATATTTTTGCAAAACGGCATAAGCAATGGACAAGTGAACTAATAAACAATGAACAATGGACAATGATAAAAGTTTTATCCGTGGCTTTAACCAAAGCCTTGTCGTTATTGCTTTTGTTTTGCAAAATGTTCTCGTTGCGCGAATGTTAGTTAGTAAACTTAGGCCGACATTGAGTCATCTTTTTGGTCACTGTTTCATTTTTCATTTTTGATATTTTAGCCTAAAGTTCAAATACTTTGAGCTAGAATTTTAACCCACAGTCCCGAAAAACCCATTTTTTAAAAGGGGGTTAGGGGATTTTTTCACTTTAACTAGAATTTTAAGCCACAGCCCCCGCAAAGCCCATTTTTAAAAGGGGTTGGGGGGATTTGGATTTTGAATTTCGGTAAGGAATATATATACTATGTCTGATTACTCTAGCCGTAAAATTTTGATAGGGGTAGTCACGGGTACGCTGCTGTCAAGTGCAGTGGCTTCCGTTTTTGCTCTCGACACTCATAATCTGCTTGATTCTCAAGGTAATCCGGTTTTAACAACACGTCCTGACGAATGTGTCCAAACACCTAAAACGCCTAATCTGCCTGCTAAACCGTATAGAATATGCGGTGATATCGTTGACAGAGATTTAGATGGCATATTCGATGACGAAGATGTCTGCCCTGATAACACCCGGGAAGAGATCGGCCGTGGTGTTGAGCAAAGTGGGCCTCGAAAAGGTTGCCCAATAGACAGCGATAATGACGCTGTGCCTGACTATCGTGATAATTGCCCCAGAGACACACCGTTAGAAGTGTCTAAGGGGGTCGATGCACGCGGTTGTCCGCGAGATAGTGACCAAGACGGGGTGGCTGATTATAAAGATATGTGTCCAGGTACGCCATTTGGTATCGAAATTAACGTTGATGGTTGCGCGGTTGTGATAAAAGATGAAACACCAAGCGTCCTGTCAGGCGATGTTGCGTTTGCCTTCAATAAAGCGGATTTGAGCGAGCCTGGCCAGCAATCCCTTCAAGAACTCCTCGACAATACGGGCGGGCCTGATCTTGTCAATCATCTGGATATTGTCGGTTACACAGATAGTACGGGGCCCGATGAATACAACCTGAGCTTGTCTGAGAAGCGAGCGGCCAGTGTTGCCAATTACTTTATTGGCCAAGGTGTCTCTTATGATAAGATTGACCAAAAAGGTTTGGGCGAAGAAAATCCAGTTGTGCCTAACGACACAAAGGAAGGTCGTAGAGCGAATCGTCGCGTCGAAATTACCGTCACGCGGTATAATAAAGTAAATAGATAGAAAAAAAACGGGTTGAGTTTAAATCCTCTTAACCTGTTAACAGTTATGTCGTTTTAGACACTCGCTGCGATGTTCCTTAAGGGGCATCGCATTTTTTTTGATTCACAGTTGCGTTTTGCAAAAACGCATTTTGAGGAGACACACAACACACTATGAAAGTCATTATCACAGGTGGTGCAGGCTTTATAGGCTCTGCGGTTATTCGTTATCTTATCAATGCGACTCAAACAAGGGTTCTTTGTGTCGATAAACTCACTTATGCCGGCAATCTTGATTCTTTAAAGCCCGTGTCAAACAATCCCCGTTATCATTTTGCTCAGGTGGATATTTGTGACGGGCCGGCATTAGAACAAGTCTTCGCCGAATTTCGGCCCGATGCCATTATGCATTTAGCGGCTGAATCGCATGTTGATCGATCTATAGATGGCCCCGCTGAGTTTATCAATACGAATATTGTAGGCACTTACACTTTACTTGAAACGGTGCGAAGTTATTGGCAATCGCTTGACAGCGAACACAAAACAGCGTTTCGTTTTCATCACGTCTCAACGGATGAAGTGTATGGCAGTTTAGGCAATACAGGATTATTTTTAGAATCAACACCTTATCAACCCAATTCACCCTATTCTGCCAGTAAAGCGGCCTCCGATCATTTAGTGCGCGCATGGCATCACACCTATAAACTGCCGGTCGTGACAACCAATTGCTCCAATAATTATGGGCCCTATCAATTCCCCGAAAAACTGATTCCTTTAATCATTCTCAACGCCTTGGAAGGCAAACCCTTACCCGTTTATGGGCAAGGTGAAAATATACGTGATTGGTTATATGTTGACGATCATGCGCGTGCGCTGTGTTTAGTGCTAGAACAGGGCAAACTGGGTGAAACTTATAATATTGGGGGGCATAATGAAAAAACGAATTTGGAAGTTGTGGAAACATTATGCCGTATTCTTGACGAACGCTTGCCAACCTCAAAACATAAACCACATCATCAATTAATCAGCTTTGTCACTGATCGCCCTGGGCATGACTTGCGTTATGCCATTGATGCGAGCAAAATTGAAAACAATTTAGGCTGGAAACCGCAAGAAACATTTGAGACGGGTTTACGCAAAACAGTACAATGGTATTTAGACAATCAAAACTGGTCGCAACGAGTGCGCGATGGAAGTTATCAGGGTGAACGTTTAGGTTTGTTATAACGACGTTCTAACTTTAGTTTGCAAGTTTGCAAGTGTTTACATGTTCTTATGCTTTTATTTCCTAATTCGTTGTACTATATATTAATTTTTCATTCTGTCACTTATGAAAGGTATTCTTTTAGCAGGTGGTGCGGGTACACGTTTGCATCCCATCACCCAAGTTGTCTCCAAACAACTCTTGCCCATTTACGATAAACCGATGGTCTATTATCCGTTGACAACTTTAATGTTATCGGATATTCGCGACATTTTGCTGATTTCAACGCCGCAAGATACGCCGCGTTTTGAACAATTGTTGGGCAATGGCAATCAATGGGGTATTAACCTCAACTATGCCGTACAAGATGCGCCCGATGGCTTAGCACAAGCCTTTATTATTGGAGAATCCTTTATTGGCGCATCAACCTGTGCGCTGGTACTCGGTGATAATATTTTTTATGGTCACGATTTTCAAAAACAGCTACAAAAAGCATCCAAGCTGACAAGTGGTGCAACCGTATTTGCTTATCCAGTACATGATCCAGAACGCTATGGCGTTGTTGAATTTGACAAAGCCGGTAACGCTATCAGTCTTGAAGAAAAACCGTCCTCTCCTAAATCGCGCTATGCCGTCACGGGCCTCTATTTCTATGATAATGACGTGATCAACATTGCAAAACAGGTTAAACCGTCAGCCCGTGGTGAATTAGAAATTACCGATGTTAACAATGTCTATTTACAGCGTCAGACTTTGTCAGTCGAAAAAATGGGGCGGGGCATGGCCTGGTTAGACACCGGTACCCATGAAGCACTTTTAGAAGCCTCTTTATTCGTAGAAACCCTTGAAAAACGACAAGGGCTGAAAATTGCCAGTCCCGAAGAAATTGCTTGGCGCAAGGGTTACATTACGACGGAACAATTAAAAACATTAGCCCAACCTTTGATAAAAAGCCGTTATGGCCAATATCTCCATAATCTTTCAAAACACGAAATCTAATGAAAGTCATAGAAACGGCAATTGAAGGCGTATTAATTATACAGCCAAAAGTTTTTGGCGATTCCCGCGGCTTTTTTTTAGAAACTTGGAATCAAGCCCGTTACGCAGAAGCCGGCATTCCCGGCCCCTTCGTACAAGATAACCGCTCACACTCCGCAAAAGGCGTACTACGTGGCCTACATTTTCAAAAACAATATCCACAAGGCAAATTAGTGTTTGTCACGAGCGGTAGCGTATTTGATGTCGCGGTAGATATTCGCAAAGATTCAGCCACTTTTGGGCAATGGGTAGGTATCACTTTAACCCCGGATGAACATCAACAATTCTATGTTCCACCAGGCTTAGCACATGGATTTTGCGTACTCTCTGAAACCGCCGATTTTCACTACAAATGTACAGAATACTATCATCCTGAAGATGAAGGCAGTATCCGTTGGGATGATCCCGATATTGGCATTCAATGGCCTATCACCGAACCACCAACCTTATCGGCTAAAGATGCTAAAGCGGCCTATTTAAAAAACCTGTAAAGGATTAACTTGTCGTGTCTGTGTTAGAAAATGCTAATGGTGAATGTTGCATGGAACTCGGAAAAATTGAAACTATTCTAGCTCAACACCCTGATGTGCGGGAAGTCGCGGTGATTTTTAGAGAAGAAGCTTGCTTTGAGCGTCTCGTCGCTTACATTGTGTCTGAACTCATCCCGGAAAGATTGCCTTACCATCGCACTTGTTTGGTAGAACTTGAGCAAAATACGATGACACTCTACACGGAGGATATCTCTTATAATGGTTTTTGCCTTATGGATGTCCCTTCGAGTTTTAAAAAAGGCAAATCTGTCCGCTTACGTTTACTGTTACCCAGTGAATCCGAGGAACGGTGGCTAAAAGGGACAATAGTCTGGTGCCAAGAACAAAAAGCCGGAATCCTGCTTTCTCTCACGCCGTTTGAACAGCTTCTTGTTCATCGGAGTGTAGACTATATCCTTGAAACACAAGGTTTTTTAAAAGTATTGCAACGGATCATCACGGGTAGCCTACGCAAATACTTAAAGCTGCATTTACCTGATGAGCCAATACCAAATACGTTTGTGATATTGCAAAGTTTACCTTTAACGCCTGATGGTCAAGTAAACCGCCAAGCCTTGCCTACCCCAGAAACCAACTCTTGGATTGGTTAATCTATTATTGTAGAGACGCTTCGCGATTCGCGTCTCTACAGACGTGATTTTATGGTTTGGATGTCAGGTTATTTGGAATACCCTAAGTTATTTGGACTCCCCTTAATTTGTGAATTGTGAAACAAAGAGTTTTATGTCCAGTCAACGCATTTTGCTTATCGGCCCCACTGGTCAAGTCGGATGGGAATTGCAACGCTGTGTGCAACCACTTGGAGAAGTCTTTACGGTCGGGAGGGCCCCTACCGGAGTCGCACAAGCCTTTATAGATTTATCCGATCCAGATTCCATTCGTCGCGTCCTACGCGAAATCAAACCGACCATTATCCTCAATGCAGCCGCCTATACGGCCGTTGATAAAGCCGAACAAGAATCAGAATTAGCCCACACGATAAATGGCACAGCCCCCGGCATCTTAGCCGAAGAGAGTCTGCGCCTGAAATCGCTACTGATACATTATTCAACCGATTATGTATTTGATGGCA
>JAYQWI020001251.1:0-4320 GCA_035871815.2 Candidatus Parabeggiatoa communis | reverse complement strand
GTTATATTTATCCACCGGGCACCTATTTTCCACCTCACATCCATGATGTGGACAAAATTGATGGTGTATTGGCTGGACGTTTCAACTTAGAAATGGGGGGCAATACGGTTATATTAGAAGCAGGTGATACCCTGGCTATACCCAAAGGCGCGGTTCACAGTGCAAATGTGGTGGGTAATGAATCGGTTATCAGTTTGGATGCTATCCGGTATTCTGGATTTTGATTTTGCATATCAAGGCTATCTCAGTGCCTTAACGGTGAAAAAGAGATGAATGAATTAATACAACTTCCCCCTTCTTGGCAAGACAAATTGGCGGCTGAATGTGATAGGCCGTATTTTCAAAAGTTAATCGCTTTTCTCAATGATGAATTGAAAACGCAGACGATTTATCCGCCTGAATCTTTGATTTTTAATGCGTTTGAGAAATGTGCTTTTGAACAGATCAAAGTCGTCATTCTTGGACAAGATCCCTATCATGGCGATGGACTCGCTAATGGATTATGTTTTTCTGTGAATGAGGGTGTGAAAATACCGCCCTCTTTGAAAAATATTTTCAAAGAAATTCAAAGCGATTTAGGGAATGATATCCCAAAATCAGGCAATCTTGAACGTTGGGCAGAACAAGGTGTTTTGCTTCTCAATGCGATATTGACGGTTAGGGCGGGTAAAGCGGCTTCACATCGCAATAAAGGTTGGGAGCAATTTACGGATACCGTGATTCGTTTAATTTCTGAAGAAAAAGAACAGGTGGTGTTTTTACTTTGGGGAAAGTATGCTCAACAGAAGGGTGAAATCGTCGATGAGAGCAAACATCTTGTTTTGAAATCGGCCCATCCGTCGCCCTTGTCGGCTAAACAATTTTTTGGTAACCAACATTTTAGTCAAGCGAATCAATCTCTTGAAAAATGGGGTCAAGAGGCTATTGATTGGTGATTTTGGAACGTAAAACAGCAAACTGGGAAGGCCTACCAGCAAACTGGGAAGGCCTACCAGCAAACTAAAGTTGGAACGTAAAATAACAATTTTTCAGTGTTAGGAAGTTCCAAAAAAATAAATCCCAAAAGGCTAATTCAAGCCGGTTTGTTTAATTTCTCTCATTCTCTGCGCCTCTGCGGCTCTGCGTGAGCCGACAGTTTGTGACATAAGATTTGTGTGCATAGAGTCGCCCTGCGGGATAATTTATTTTTTTGATATTCCTTAAACCTGTCAGGATTTTGCGGCTTGATTAAGGAATTATAAAATACTCAATATTGGAATAATCACTTTCACCGACGGCATTTAAAGCGCTTACTGCGACATAAAAAGCCATTCCACTGAACAAATCGACTGATAACTGGGTTTCGTTACCCATATCCATATTCCCAATTTCACTGGCATCAGGATAGGGGGCATAGTATAAACGGTAACCGTTTGCGCCAGAAACGGGCTGCCAAGAGAGCGTGACTTTGGTGCCATTTTGTGTGACTGAAAGCGTTGGGGCTTGAGGTTTGTCGGATACGGGCTTATTTGAAACCGGCTTGCTCTCAGAAGAGACTAAAATTTGAGAGGTAAAGGGAGCCAATGTCGTACTTCCCGTTACGCTGTTCCCCTTTAAATCCAAATAATGGCCGTTTTTTAAGGCAATCGTTTTGGGTTCAGCCGTTGGGTTGATAAACAATACGGATTGCTGACTTGCGTCGTTTAAAGTCGCTTCAACTGGTGCGAAGGTGACGTTATCTAGCCAATACGTTTTGTCATCAAAGGCTTTGGTGATAAACAGAAATTTTCCAAAAACCGTTGTGATTGGTGCCGAAAAGAAGGCTTCATAGTCTTTTCGATGCGTGTCGTAAGCAAAAAAGCGTTCTTGCAGAATTTGCCATGCGCTATCGGGTGTGGTGTCATTCATTCTCAGTTGGAGATTACCAAAGCCATTACCGATCACACTGAATTGCAAACGATAAAGTTGGTTTTCAACTAATTCAAATGAATTAGGCATGACATTGGCATTTTTAGAACCTTTATAAACCGATTTTAATGCCCCGCCCTCCATTTCAGCTTGACTGTTGTCATGAGAAATCGTTGACGCGCCACTGCCTTTCCAATTGGAAACATCGACATCAAAAGTGGAATTGTTGACCAGTGGGCTCCCTACGTTGGTGACGGTGTATTCTTTGAAATGAAGCCCACAGCTTTGAGACGTTTTATCATACTTGGGAAAAGCCTTTTGCCAGTGGGGTAATGCGTATCTTTTGTCGTCTCTGACAAACAACACTTCACTGTAAGGATTACAATAATAGTTATCCTCAAAAGTGCCATGATTGGTTTTGTTGGTGAGTTTCACGCCCATTTGATCGGGGCCGAGGGCATAAATAATGTTACCAGCAATCACATTATTGCGAGATTTCCCTTTTTTGTCTTCAATCACAATTTGATTTTTGTGATTATTGTAAAGGGTATTGTTACGAACGGTGGTGTTAATAAACGCATTTAAGCGAATACCTTGGTGTTGATTGTTGGCAACGGTATTGCCTTCTATGACGTTGTTTTTGAAGTTATTATCGGCCCCAATACCCATACCGTAGGAAGGATGGTGCATACAAGGGGTTTGATTCGTACTACCACACCCATTGGATTCGTCTACATTACCCACACTTTCAAATAAGAAGTTGCCTCGAATGGTGTTACCATCTGAACCGATCCCAATTGCACCGCCATCGTTGAGCAAAAGTAAGGATTTGCGAACGACGTTATTTTCAATAACGTGGTGCCCTTCATTTTTAAGGTAGATACCTGTCCAACCTGTGTTTTCAACCGTATTTTGGCGTAGTGTATAGGCTTTACCAAAAACGGAAATGCCTATCCCCCCGTAAACGCCGTCAGTTCTTTCACCATAGAGCGGATACAGGGCTGTATTGGTAATCTGGTTTTTTTCAATCACACTGTTTTTGACATCAAATTTGCGGGCCGCTTGTAAGCCAATGCCCGTTTTCAATTGTTGTGCAAACGTATTGTTGGTAATCAGCACATCCGCCGTATTCCATGTGGTTAAGCCAACCAGATTATGTTCAAAAGAACAGTTGCGAACAGTGACATTATCAGAACCGCCAATGTGTGCCCCTTTTTGGGTGAAATGGCGAAAGGAGAGGTTTTCGATCACGGTGTCGTTTTCTTGATTACCAATACTGATCCCGATTTTATAGGTGGAACCTTCTATCAACAAAGTATTGGGATCGGTTGCCTCACGCGGATAGAAATACACTTTCTGATGCGCCGCATCGTAGTACCACTCTCCGGGATGATCTAATTCGGTGAGTTTATTGTCTAAAAAATAACCCCATTCTGGTAATTGGTTGCCTAAGCCTTTAGCGGTGATTTTGCCCGAGGCGGCTTGATAACGCGTGACTTCTTTCACCGTGTAAGTCCAACTATAATTTCTAATCCGTAAAGTCGCCCCTTTCCAATAATTATCCGGTTTGCCCGAAGCGACTAATTGCGGATCAGTAAACGCCCCTTTGCCCGCACTGGCCCCGACTTTTAGCCAATTTTTATCAGCCGGCGAATCGACATTAGGGTAACGCGCAATCGTCATCAATTCGTTGTTGACAAAGAGATGTTCAATACCGAGTTCGGTTAAAGGCAAAGCCGTGACATCGGCTTCATACACTTTTGGATTTAAACCCGGATGTGAAGTGGGCACCCATCCCGTGATCTGAACACTGCCCGCAATGATGGGATTAGCGCCCTCCCCATAAGCCCCAAAAGTCAGGCCTTTAGGAAATTTTAGGGTACTGATGGCACCGCGAAAAATATCACCCCGTTTAAACAGGATAATCGAATTATCAGCAAAGACAGTTTCATTGAGTTTATCAATGCTTTGCCAAGCACTGGTTATGCTGATACCGTCATTGGTATCACTGCCACTTAAACTGGAAATATAATAAGTGGCACTATACCCCGTTATGGGTAATATTAAGGTGAGTCCAATTATCAGTAAAAAGAGTTTTCTAATCATAAGCATTTTACCCGATGGTTTGTCATGGTATTCTCTCTCAATTTCAGGATATCAAGTTAATCAATGACTTATTGTCCATATTAGCCATTCCGTTTTTATTGCAATGCCATTAGTATAATCACTAGATACCAATATTAATCTTAGCATAGGTATTTGGAATCTTTAAATTGAATTGTGGATTGTGACTGTACCTTGATGATCACGTTTTCCGATTCTGCTATATAACGACAAGGATTATATAACGACAAGGATTATATAACTACAAGGATTGTTTATAAGAAAGGATTAGATTAGCGGCCAGATTGATTTTCGTGCAAAATTTATTTT
>JAYQWI020001250.1:0-4534 GCA_035871815.2 Candidatus Parabeggiatoa communis | reverse complement strand
ATACCTAAAAAAAAGAATACAATAGTTATTAATACTTTCCAAAATAACAGTGGAGATAAAAGTTTAGACTATCTTGTTAATAATATTGCAGAAGGCTTTATTACGGAATTGAATAAAATTGAAAGATATGTAGTTATTGAAAAAAACCAAATTGATCAGATCGATGAAGAGTTAAAACGCACTTCTTCGGGTCGTTTTGATTATAATACTACAGTGGAAAGAGATAAACTTTGGGCTTCTCAATATATTCTTGTTGGTTCATTCCAAAAAGAGAATGATAACATTTGGATAAATGCCCGTATAAATAATTCCAAAACTGGAGAGAGTAAATGCTCTAGGAATGTCTCTGGTTCTGAAACTGAATTAACCACTCTTCTCAATAAGCTTGCAAATAAATTTAAAAGTTGCCACTAACCGGGTAATCCCTATAGTGCGGGTTATACTATATCAATGGGTTAGATCGGAGCTATTAGATACTGGTGTTTTGAGATTATCATAATATTTTACAGAGGGAATTAAATGAAAATGAAAAAAACAGTCGTTTTAACAATATTTTGTGCTATCTCTCTTATTTCCATATTAACCGGATGCGAAAGTGGCAGTGAAGAACTTTGTGATGGTATTTCCGTATTTGGTGGATGCCAAACTGTCAATGATAATGATAGTGTGGATGAGACTCCTGCTGTGGATGAGATTCCTGCTGTGGATGAGACTCCAGCTGTGGATGAGATTCCTGCTGTAGATGAGGCCCCCACTGTGGATGAGATTTTTATTGTGGATGAGACTCCTACTGTGGATGAGACCCCTATAACTTTTATCGAAGTTACAGAAGCAGAGAGCTTTGTGCTAGAGGATGGTAGAGAAGTACAAGCCGCAAAGGATGAGATTCTCATTTATTTGAAAGAAGATATAACTCAAGCGGAATATGATAATGTTGTTGGTGAGGTTGAGAGGTCGGGTGCGACAGTGCTAGCATTTAATGAAGATTTAAGGGTATTGCAGATTCGGGTTGATTCAACTCCATCTGAGTTATCACTTATATCTGAAATTGAAACCCTTCCCGGTGTGAATAGTGCTGGTTTAAACGAAGCGGTTGTGCTTAACAGTTCTAATGATAATGCGACTGGATATACTAAATCTATTTCAAAATCCCAACCGACGCATTCACTGACATATACTGCACAAGCAACTACCTCAAGTTTTCCTGGAGATTATTGGATTGAGCACATTGATTTAGAAGAAGCATGGACTATTGAAGATGCTTTGCCTAATCTATCTAACGTTACCATTGGAATAGTGGACACCGGAATTGGTGCTGGACAGAAAATTTTAGAGGAAAGCAGACTAACTCGCTACGACAAATATGGTACTCCTATATCTGATGATGACTCTTTTGGGGAAACAAAACATGGTTTGTGGACAACGGCATTTGCTGCTGGTTTTTATGCTGAATCAAACACGACTGGCGTTAGTCGTAAAAGCAAGGTTATGCATATTGATGTCTATGAAGGTCAGTGTTCAACTATACTGAATTGTTCTTTGGGAAGTAAAACATTCACAAGCTATGTACTTACTGGTATTGTGACTGCTATAAAGAAAGGAGCAGATATTATTAATATTTCGTTGGGAGATAGCTCTCAATGTTCAGATACTCATGAGCAACGGCTAGCGGCAAGACAAGAGGTTAGAAAAAGATATAACAGTGCTGTTGCATATGCAAGGCGCGAAGATAAATTGTTATTATTCCCCGCTGGAAACAATTGTGAGAAACAAGATAACCAGCTTTTGCCAACAGGAACACATTTAGAAGAAAAATCATGGCTTACACATGTTGTTATTGTTGCTACAACGGATAGCACAAAAAAAGATGCTTTATTTAGCGGGATGGGAGAAGTTGTTAACCTAGTTGCTCCTGGTAAAGATATTGGTTATGGAATAGATAATATTAATAGTGGTACATCATTTTCAACCTCTTTGACAACAGGCGTTGCTGCGATTATCAAAGGAATTAACGGCACACTGTCTGCACCAGAAATCAGGCATATTTTGATAGACGCTGCCGAGCCAACGGTAAGCTTTGCAGATGTGGCAACTGCCCCTAATATTTTATTGAATGCGAGAAATGCGGCTAATATTGCTAATGCTAAATCAACCAGAGATACCGAACTTGAGAGTTTAAGTGCTGTTAGTTTACCTAAAAACGATACTCGTGATATCACCTTCTCTATTACCCTACCAGCAACCCCTGTTAATTCTCTTGATGTTGTTTTTTTAATAGATGTTAGCAGCAGCTATAATGACGATATAAATACATTGCAAAATAAAGCAAAAAATATTATCAACGACTTAAAAGCGAAAGTAGCTGATGTACAGTTTGGTGTTGCTTCTTTTTCTGACTTTCCTCTATCTGATTATGGTAATTCTTCTGATGACTTTACTGATAAAGCTTACGTTCGAAATCAAAAAATTACTTCTGATGTAGAGGCTGTCAAAAGTGCTATTGATGAGTTAGATAATCCATTACATGGTGGTGGAGATGCCCCTGAATCACAATTAGAAGCGCTTTATCAAGTTGCCACAGGAGCAGGACGTGATATTAATAGGGACGGTGATTTTACGGATACAGGAGATTTACAACCTCAAAGTATTGCTTGGCGCACAGGTACATTACGGATTGTATTTCTTGCTACAGATGCTTCCTTTCATAATTCGGAGAGGGATAGCTCTTATCCTGGAGCAGGAAAAAAAGAAACTATCGCAGCATTACAAAATGTAGATATTCGTGTTATAGGCTTGCAAAGTACTAATCGAACAGATTCAACTGATCCAACTGATCCAACTGATCCAACAGCAGATATTAGTAGTATTGTGAATGCTACAAAAGGTTCTCATTATTTTCTATCTTCAGATAGTGCTGAAATTGCAGACAAGACTCTTGAAGGTTTAGATGTTGCACTTGAAAAAATTGATATTACTATCGAAAAAATATCAGGCTCAGAATGGATAACTAATATCACTCCAATGTTATATTCTGATGTTTTACCCGGTTCGGAAAGACAATTCATAGTTAGTCTTTTAGGGCAAAAATCCAGCTCTATTGATGAATTACAGTATGATATTTATCTATGGGTTATGGGAGATGGTTCGGCATTATTGAAACGGGTCAAAATTCCTGTTTTTGTACCTGCTAAGATTAGCGGTTCATAATCATGTAAAAAGGGAAACGTAATGATAAACTTAAAAAGATTAGGAACAGTTTTTTTCGTTGTTGTCTATCTGTTGTTAAGCGGCTGTGGAACCACTCAATATCTTGTTGATAACAAGTCATATACCTCATCTGAAACTGCGCTTGATGCACTTCGGATAACGTTAAAGGAGATTGAAAATGAATTGCAACCCATTGACTCCACACCAAAAGAAAAGGCTGTCATTATCACGCCTTCAAAAAAGGCATGTAAGGTAGGACTCTCAATACAAGGTCACCTAACAAAGGAGCACATTAATTATCTCCTAGATTCCTGCAAAGAAGATTATGCATCTTTTGCTAACTTTCTAATAAAAAGCAATTTATTTGCATCTGTTGATCACGTTATTGATGATTATCCTCACCAATATGTAAATAAAGTTAATAATGATGACTATGCCAAAATTTATCTAGAGATAAAATCGCCAACTCAAGTCAGTTGGTTTATTTCGGTTCCACCTGAGAATACACCTAAACCGCTTAGTATGGATAAGATGGCGGAGAATGAAACACTAAAAATTCAATCTTGGCTCAATGATGTCAAAAATCATCTGCAAGGGGCAGAATTAGCTGAATCAATTGTGGTGGCAGTAACCGATTTTGACAATACGACGGGTCGGATAGAAAATGACTGGTTAAGAATCGGTCTCTCTGAATTCATGTCCACTTATTTTAGTACAATAAGAGGCATAAAACCTGTAGCAAGATCGGCGCTTGAAAAAGTGTTGTTAAAAGACTCGCCTTTAAAATTGATAAAAATAATAGATGAAGATAGTGCGCCAAAAATAGGGAAACAGGTCGGTGCTGAATATATTATTATTGGTAGTTATCAAACAGATGATAAAGAAATCACGGTCAATACACGCCTATTAAAAACGGACACCGGTAAGGTTCTTCGTGTAGAACAAGAGACTGGTAAGCTTTCAGATATAGATTCTTTAGTCCGTACTCTGGTTTTGAGAATAGCAGGCGTTATCGGTCAAACGGTAAGTGATGCTGAAAAACGCTTGCTTAAAGAGCAAGGTATACAAATGATGAAAGTGATAGAGGGACTCAGTAAAGGACAGCTTTCTCGTCAGATAGGTGATTTAGATAGTGCAAGACAATACTATAAAGAGGCATTGGCTAATGATCCAACTAATGAAGTCGTTTTAGAACACATTAAGGATATTGATGTAGAATTAAAATCTATTGGTATTGTTGACTTTAAAAATAATAGTAAAGAGACCGGATTCGATCATCTTTCTAACGCTATTCCTGAAGAATTGACAACCCTAATGATCCGTAAAA
>JAYQWI020001249.1:0-2645 GCA_035871815.2 Candidatus Parabeggiatoa communis | reverse complement strand
CCTAAAAAAGCCAAAAGAATAATAAAGCATAACTTGGGCCGTCAGAAACTTGACAGACGTAAAAAGAAGCATCAAGGAAAAGTAAAAACAATAATTTTTCGTGCAGCTAATAATATCATTGGTAAGGCAGAAACAGTTGTTTGCGAAGATTTAACTAAAACTTTTAAATCCCAAAATTTAGGGAAAAATACCAATCGTCGTTTAAGCGGTTGGGTAAAAGGATTGATGGCATCGGCCATTGATATAGTGGCTTCCCGAAGAGGTTCTAGGGTAGTTCTAGTCAATGCGGCATACACTTCTCAAACTTGTTCCCAGTGCTTATGCCTCGGCAAACGTACTGGGGACAAGTTTTACTGTGCCGAAGGGTGCGGGGCGGTTATGCAGGCGGACTTGAATGCAGCGATTAATATTTTAGCAAGATTAGACGATAAAGAGCTACATCGTTGGCTTCCCTTTACGAAGGTGAAACAAATTTTGCTTAAACGTTGTCGCCGGTCGGATGAGACAGACCATTCAGAACTCCAGTTGCAACTCATTTGATTTGAGTTATCAACGGAGAGTGAATTATCTTGATTCTTTATTTAGTTACCTGTCTGATGATAGGTGAGTAGGTATGACTAAGAAAAAAGAAGCTGTGGATAATAACATGCGTCGGGATTTCTTTGGGCCTGATGGTGACACCAGTCGGAGACTGGCGTATTTAAAAGCGTCAACGCGCCATTTTGTGTCTCATACTTTGGATATCCTCAATCGTCAAGCGATGTGTGATCTGATTAGCCAATATCAACCCAACCTGATCATTCACTGTGCTGCCCAACCTTCACATGATTTAGCCAAAGATCGGCCATTTGATGATTTTGAAGTCAATGCCGTAGGGACGCTTAATTTGCTGGAAGCCGTTCGTCGCTATTGTCCAGAATCGCCCTTTATCTTCATGAGTACCAACAAAGTTTACGGTGATGTGCCTAACGAAAAGCCGCTCGTTGAGCTAGAAACACGCTATGATTATGCCAATCAGGCAGATTATGAGGGCATTGATGAAACCTGTCGGGTCGATGCGTGTTTGCACAGCCTGTTTGGTGCGTCCAAATTATCCGCAGATATCATGGTACAAGAATATGGTCGCTATTTTGAAATGCCCACGGTTTGTTTTCGGGGCGGTTGTTTGACGGGTTCTCATCATGCCGGAGCCGAATTGCATGGTTTCTTGGCTTATCTTGCTCGTGCTGTACATGAAGAACGAACCTATCGAATCTATGGCTACCAAGGAAAACAAGTGCGTGATAATATTCATGCCTTTGATGTTTGTACGGCTTTTCTGGCATTTTATAACCATCCAGGCATTGCCGCCGTGTATAATCTAGGGGGCGGACGTGCGAACAGCGTTTCCATGTTAGAAGCCATGACTCGTTTTGAGGCCTTGATTGGGAAGACATTACAAACAGAATATGTCGATCAACCACGGCGCGGCGATCATATCTGTTATATTAGTAATCTGCATCGGTTTAAATCCGATTACCCGAATTGGGAAATCAGTCGCTCGTTGGATGATATTTTTATCGAATTGGCTAATAAAGGTTAAGTTAATCCCATTAGTTTAAGGGCAAACACATCGGTTTGCCCCTACAATAGGTTTACCGATTCATTTATGTTAACAAACGTTAACAATAGCACTCATTAGAGTCGGTGTTTTCGTAGAGACGCGATCGCGAAGCGTCTCATGATCGGGCTCGTCTAGAAACAGAGAC
The DNA here is from genome assembly GCA_035871815.2 of Candidatus Parabeggiatoa communis. Classification (GTDB taxonomy): domain Bacteria; phylum Pseudomonadota; class Gammaproteobacteria; order Beggiatoales; family Beggiatoaceae; genus Parabeggiatoa; species Parabeggiatoa communis. Next base: position 897 of record JAYQWI020001249.1, on the reverse strand, counting down.
GCGAAGCATCGCGTCTCTACAATGGAAATAATCCCTTCACACACGCTTTGTTGGATTCACAACTCACAATTTGTTTATTGTCCAATTTCAGCCAATTTATCAATCAAGTTTGAACTGATTCGACTAAAATAGCTTCCTAGCTGCATTCTAGCAATCGCTTCGCTTGATTCTCCTGTTAAGGCTAAACTCAGTATCTTAGCCGCTTCTTTATGAAACTCACTATGTACTTCAACCAGTTCTAAGTAATTAGGTAAAATGATCCCTTCAGCAGAATAAAGCCATTTTCCAAAGGAACAGAGAAGATGATTTTTAGCGTCTTCAACAATAATATGGCTTTGGCCGGTTGCTATAGCCTGTTTCAGATCGAATTTCCAGCGATTGTGCATGACAATCGCTTCGCCCATTTTTGGGTTCATCGTCGCTAATTTATCAATTAATTGTGAACTCAGTTGACTAAATAGACTGCCTAATTGCATTTTAGCTATGGCTTGACTGGGTTGTCCTGTTAAGGCTAAATGAAGTATTTTGCCCGCTTCATGATGAAATATTTCATGTAATTCAAGTAGTTGAGAATAATCACTTAAGCTTTTACCCTCTACAGTATCAAGCCATCTCCCAAGTACACAGAAATGGGGATTTTGAATATCATTCACTGTGAAAGCACTTTGTCCGGTTTCTATCGCATTTTTAAGATCAAACTTCCAGTGATTATGCATCACAATAGCTTCGCTAATTTTTTTGTTCATATTAGATTCCTTCATGCTATCTCAATGAGCACCGATCACATCACTTATCATCAGATTTTCCAATGTCAGCTAATTTATTAACTAATTTTGCGGTCAGGTGACTAAATTCACTGCCTAATTGTACTTTGGTTGCCGCGTCCTCTTTTTGTCC
>JAYQWI020001248.1:0-4597 GCA_035871815.2 Candidatus Parabeggiatoa communis | reverse complement strand
AAAAAAAACGATGCTGTGGCTCCGTGATTTCTGTTTCTTTAGGGGTTAAATCAAAAATCAGTTATCAGTTATCAGTTATCAGTTATCAGTTATCAATTATATTGATATAGCTTTTCAGATAATTACGGCAAAAGGGCGAACACGCAAGGGCAGCCCCTACGGGCGTAATGTAGGGGCGAACTTTTGTTATCACCCTAAAATTTAGCTTGGCCGCGGAAAATGGGCGTACAAACTTTAGTTTGTCAGCCCCTACATAAATCCATAATATATAATCTCTTGTAGGGGCAGACCTGCGTGTCTGCCCTCTGCGTGTTTGCCCTTTGTGAAATTATTGACCTGAAACACTATAATTCTATTTCCACATTCGCTATTTGGACATCAAGATTAGCGAATCAATCACAAAATCGAAAATTAAGCACCAAAATAAATGAGTTCCAGAAAAAACACACCTGTTGAGCCTGAAAAATCAACCCGTCGTCGCCGAAAAAAAACGGCTGTTGATCCTCAAAAATCAACGACGAATAGTCAAAAATCAACGCCTGTTCAGCCTCAAAAATCAAAAAATCGTCCAACGACGAACCGTAAACAAACAACGCCTGTTCAGCCTCAAAAATCAACTCATCGTCGCCGAAAAAAAACGTCTAGTGATCCCTTTGCTGAGCGCGAAGCGCAAAATTACGACAAACCGATTCCCAGTCGTGAATTTATCATGCAGCAATTAGCAGAAGTCGGCAAGCCTTTGAGTTTACAAGAGATTGGCGAATTATTGAAGTTAAAAGATGCCGATGAAATAGAAGGCTTGCGTCGTCGTTTAAAGGCAATGGAACGCGATGGGCAATTAATCCGTAATCGTCGTAAGGGTTATGGCCTCGCAAAAAAAATGGATTTAGTACGTGGGCGCGTCATAGGGCATCCTGATGGTTACGGTTTTTTAGTCCCCGATGATGGAGGCACTGATTTATTCCTGTCTCATAAAGAAATGCGTTCATTAATGCACGGTGATCGCGCCTTAGTCAATATTATTGGTATCGATAATCGCGGCCGTCGTGAAGGGGCCGTGGTTGAAGTGCTTGAACAAGGTACAGATGAAATTGTTGGCCGCTATTTCCATAAACGCGGTCAAAATGTCGCCTTTGTCAAACCCGATAATCGGCGCATTCCACATAATATATTGATTGAAGGCAGGAAAAAACAGGGTCGGGCTAAAGAGGGTCAAATTGTGGTAGTGCGATTGATTTCGCCACCTACAAAATACAATCCGCCTTTTGGTGAAGTCATCGAAATCATTGGTGAACATCGTGGGCCCGGTATGGAAATTGACGTGGCGATTCGCACATACGAAATACCGCATATTTGGTCAACAGAAGTTCAAAAAGAAGCGGCTCAATTTACGCAAACCCTTCCTGAACATCTGTTGGAAAATCGCGAAGACATGCGCGATATACCTTTTGTCACCATTGATGGCGAAGATGCTCAAGATTATGATGATGCCGTGCATTGTGAGTCGCGTGGCAAAGGCTGGTTATTGCGTGTCGCGATTGCTGATGTGTCAGCTTATGTCGAGATAGGCTCCGAGATCGATTTGGAAGCCAAAAATCGCGGCAATTCCGTCTATTTCCCCAATCGGGTTGTACCCATGTTACCAGAAGTCTTGTCGAATCAACTCTGTTCGCTCAAACCCAAAGTTGATCGTTTATGTCTCGTTTGTGAATTAGCCATTGATTTCTACGGACGAACAAGACGCACCCGTTTTTTTCAAGCGGTGATACGCTCCGCAGCGCGTTTAACTTATACCGAAGTCGCACAAGTGTTGGAAGGCAATGAAAAGGATTTTCAACATCCCCACCTGTTGCCCCAAATTCACGAACTCTATAGTTTATATCAACTGCTACTGAAACGCCGTCACAAAAGAGGCGCGATTGATTTTGACAGCGTTGAACCTTGCCTCATTTTTGATGAGCAACAAAAAATTAAAGAGATCGTTCCCCTGATTCGTAATGATGCTCACAAATTGATTGAAGAAATGATGTTAGCGGCGAATGTAGCGACGGCTGAATGGTTGACAAAACAAAAAATGCGGCTACTTTACCGCATTCATGAAGGGCCGACGGCAGAAAAATTAACCGCTTTACACCGTTTTTTAAAAGAACTGGGATTAAAACTCTGGGGGGAAGATCAGCCTCAAGCACATCACTATGCCAGATTGATGGAAAAAGTCCAAGATCGGCCCGACTTGCGTCTGATTCAAACGGTTTTACTACGCAGTCTTCAACTAGCCATTTATACGCCTAAAAATAAAGGCCATTTTGGTTTAGCCTATCCGGCTTATACCCATTTTACCTCACCGATACGCCGTTACCCAGATTTACTGATACACCGTGCGATTCGTCATTGTTTAGCAGGGCAAACGGCAGAGAACTTTTCGTATAGCGACGAGGAAATGGAAATTTTAGGTGAACACTGCGCCATGACAGAACGCCGTGCAGACGAGGCCACCCGCGATGCGATCAGTCTGCTGAAATGTGAATATATGCAAGACAAAATCGGGCTAGAATATGATGGCATCATCAGCGGAGTCACAGCATTTGGTTTATTTGTTGAATTAAACGGCGTTTTTGTAGACGGCCTCGTTCATGTCACCGCATTGCCTGAAGATTACTATCATTTTGATCCGATAGGCCATAAATTAGGTGCAGAAAATAGCGGTCAAGTTTACCGCCTATCAGATCGTCTGCGCGTCAAAGTGATGCGAGTCGATTTAGAAGAACGGAAAATTGATTTTGACTTAGCTTAGTACACACTACGGCTCGAAGCTGTGCGAGATCAACTTTAGTTTGTCAATTGGAGTACAAACGGGGCGCATTTCTAAAAAAAGGGTCATTATCAATCTTGGTTGAGTTGTACTTACTTAACTAACTTAAGTGCCGCTCCCATGTACACTAGGTATTGTTTATCAAGATAAATATTGAACTCCAATATCGATAAATCTTGAAGGCCTTATTTTCGTTCCAAATTTATTTTGCGAAGGCCTTATTGGAGTTCAAAATTTATTTTGCGAAGGCCAAGATTGATAATAACCCTTTTTTTGGGAATGAGCCCGGACAAACTTTAGTTTGTAAAGAGGCGTACACACTACGGATCGAAGCTACGCGAGATCAACTTTAGTTTGTCAATTGGGCAACAACGTTGCCCAGCCTACGAATCTTGAAACGCCATGATCACGTTTTTAGTCCTGAAAACCCTAACGACAAGGATTGTATATAATAAGGGATTAGATCGTGGTTGTACCTCAACAACCTACCTTGACACCCGTTCGGTGCCCAGCCCCATTTTCTCAAAACTTATAATACACTTACTATAAGCCAATACAGTGGCAAAAGCCAAACCACTATAAAAATAATAAAACCAATGCCAAGGCATCATTTGCAGGGTAAACAGGAAACCCCGTTTTTTGAGAAAAAAACGATAGACTGAAATATTGATGACTAAAAGTCCACAGGCTAAAAAGGCAATGAATATACTAAAGAACGACCATTGCCATGCCAAGGGTAATGCCAGTAATAGGCTATAAACCAGAATGACACTAACACGATTTTCCATTTTCAAATTGAGATCATTGGCGAACTTTCCATCCCGTAGAATAAGAAAAGTCCAAGGAATAGCGCGTTGCAAAAAATCCGTTTTGATGAGTGAAGACGCATTCCAACGTTTTAAATGTTTAACTTGTAATGCTTTGACGAGTTTGATGCGATAGCCAGCACCGGTTAAGCGATAACCCAATTCAATATCTTCAATGGAGGGATGACGATACTGCTCATCGAAACCCCCACTCTCCAAAAAAATGTCTCGCCGAATCGCACCACACGCACCCCAAAAAGTGGAGGCTTGCTCACAACTCGTTTGATGAACGTAATGGTGAAATAAGTTCTTGTACTGGGAAATAAAATTCTGTTCAGCCGGCGCGTCATCATAAGAACCTATCAAAGCGGCTAACTCAGGCTCAGTTTGGAAGGCCTGGTTAATATAGTTGAGCGCGTTTTCCGGTAACGCAACATCAGCATCAACAAAAAAGAGCATATCGCCGTGTGCGTTTTGTGCCCCTATATTTCGTGCATGGGCTGGCCCCTTGGATATTGGGTTAATAAACACTTTTGCCCCAAATGCCTGAGCCAAATCGCGTGAGCCATCTGTATCGCCATCAGCCACCACAATAATTTCTAAAGGAGAAGGATTGAGAGCAAAGGCATGGACTAAACAACTATGGAAAGCTTCGCCACCATTGTAAACGGGTATAATTATCGAAATATTGGATTGTTGGGATAATGTCATAGATTAAGGGATTTTAGTAGAGACGCGATGCTTCGCGTCTCTAGTGCAAAAAAGCTTCAATATCAAGACCCCCTCAGACAACTGCTTTAGTTGGCTGTCTGTTGGCTAGGTGGTCTTAGGATTTCCGTTTTCTTGCACTAGTATAACGAAATATTGGGTTATTGGGATAATGTCATGAAGGGTAGTAGAGACGCGAAGCAGAGACGCTTCGCCACGAAGCGAAGCAGAGACGCGAAGCATCGCGTCTCTACAAACTAACGAACAAGTA
>JAYQWI020001247.1:0-3368 GCA_035871815.2 Candidatus Parabeggiatoa communis | reverse complement strand
TCTTATAACGTTTCGGTCTACGAAACACTATTCGATGTGTTCCATAACCAGGTATATTGACCCGGTAACCATTTAAGAGGTGTGTGCGGATGACTCAATGATATAACTTCATGACTTGTGAAATTTCTTTGACACTTAACCCTGATAATACTGTGGTTTCGTCAAATTGTTTCATCGCTAAAGCTATTTGCCTTAAACCGACTCTTTTCATTGTTAAAGAACTCCTACTTTAATTAAATAGACACTGTTAGCGTAACTATTTAAAAACTGCTAATATACCTACCTCTCTAAAACGAAAACGCATTATACGCTTAATTCAGCGTTTGTCAATATTTTTATGCTTAAAATAGCGTATTTTTATAAGATATTGTTTTTAAACATATTTTAAAAAACTAACCACATGACGATAGGTGAAAGGCTCAAAAAGGCAATTAAGAATAAAGGATTGAAATTAACTGAATTTGCTAAACAATCCAAAGTACCTTATAGAACTTTACAAGGATATATAGCAAACGAAATAATACCAGGTGGTGAATCTCTTGTTAAAATACATGCAGAATTAGGCGTATCTATTGACTGGTTGTTAACAGGTCAAAAAGAAATGTATGACAAAAAAGCCACAAAAAATGTTTCGACATTGGTGGGGACGATAGAATGGTTAAATGAATGGTGGGATAGGGCGGACGAGAAACATAGGCATTGGTTGGAAGTGCAGATGAAACGGTGTTTTCCTGAGTATGCGAAATGGGCTGATAAAGAATAAGAGCCAAAAAAAAACGGATACCCTTTCAAGAATTAGTGGTATCCGTTTAATGTTTAACTTTAATTTTTATTTAGTAGTGGCAGTCTCATCAAGTCTGAAAACGACATCCTCAACATGATTAAGCCGTTGCGTTAAATGGGATAAATCCAATTTCAATTCATCCCTCAATTCTTGTCCATCATCCCAAATGAACCGTGCTCCTTTAACCATTTCCGATTCAATTCGTTCTAAAACGACCAATCTGTTATTGATCTCCCGTAGCCGATCTAAAAAGTCTATGACGTAACTGCCAAAATAACCGAAAGTTCCAATTAGAGTGGCAAAAATACTACCACCACCAAGTCTAACGGCATTCCTCTTCTTCTCAGAGGAAGTATTGTTTACAACTGTATTGTCCGACATAAAATAACCTCCTTTTTGAACAAATGAACTATTTTTTGAACAAAACTATAAAATTGAACATCCACTGTTCATGCCAGTTTTGAGTTTTACTGATGTTAACCTTTTGCAAAACTTATTAAATGTAGAAACGATAAAACAGTAACTTACGAAAAATTGATATTTTGTAAGTTGTTGATTTGTGGTTGCACGTCGATGTTTTGGAAATCCCTCTTATAATTAAGCAATAATAACAATAATGATTTTTTATTTTTTAATACAATTCTTGAGGAATTTGATAAAATCAACATTTCAATTGGAAGAATAGCTATTTTATGATATGAAAGAATGCGCTTTCTATTTAAAATAACTTTATAAACAATTAATACTATTGTTGATAATTGATAATCGACAACTGATAACTTTTTTCATAACCACTTTAACTAAAATAGGAGAATTTTTCAGTATGCCTAAAAATGCTTTTTACGCACAATCTGGCGGTGTTACCGCAGTCATTAATGCCACTGCTTGTGGTTTGATTGAAACAGCTCGTAAACACCCGGATAAAATCGGTAATGTTTATGCCGGCCGTAATGGTATTATCGGTGCGCTCACGGAAGATTTGATTGATACCAGTCAAGAACCAGATGAGGCTATTGCTGCACTACGTCATACACCATCAGGGGCATTTGGATCTTGCCGTTTCAAATTGAAAGGTTTGGAAGAAAGCAAAGTTGAATATGAACGCTTGATCGAAGTGTTTAAAGCGCACGATATTGGCTACTTCTTTTATAATGGTGGCGGTGATTCTCAAGATACCTCACATAAAGTGTCGCAAATTGGCGAAAAAATGGGATATCCCATCACATGTGTTGGTGTGCCTAAGACAGTTGATAATGACTTGCCTATTACTGACAACTGCCCCGGTTTTGGCTCAGTCGCTAAATATGTCGCGGTGTCTATCCGCGAAGCCAGTTTTGATGTCGCTTCGATGGCAAAAACGTCTACCAAGATTTTTGTGATGGAAGTGATGGGACGTCATGCCGGATGGATCGCGGCAGCGGGAGGAATAGCGGCTGAAAAAGAAGGTGATGCCCCCCATATCATTTTGTTTCCCGAAATTGTCTTTGATCAAGAGAAATTTTTTGCTAAAGTTGATCATGCCGTCAAAAACTACGGCTATTGTTCTATCGTGGTATCAGAAGGCGTTAAAAATAACGAAGGCCAATTTTTAGCTGAAGCTGGTACTCGTGATGCCTTTGGACATGCCCAACTGGGTGGCGTTGCCCCAGTGCTTGCTAACATGATTAAAGAAAAGTTCGGTTATAAATACCATTGGGCAGTTGCTGACTATCTGCAACGCGCAGCACGTCACATTGCCTCCAAAACCGATGTCGAACAAGCCTACGCCTTGGGTAAAGCCGCAGTAGAATTAGCTTTGGAGGGTAAAAATGCCGTGATGCCCACCGTCGTGCGTACTTCTAACAATCCCTACCAGTGGGAAATTGGCGTAGCCAACTTAGCAGATGTCGCGAATGTGGAAAAGAAAATGCCCCTTGATTTTATTAGCGAGGATGGTTTTGGAATTACCGAGAAATGTCGTGAGTATTTGCAACCACTGATTTTAGGCGAAGACTACCCACCGTATGAAAATGGCTTACCGCAGTATGTGGTGCTGAAAAACGTCGCGGTGCCTAAGAAACTGTCAACTACCTATAATCAGTAATCAGTGTTCAGTTATCAATTATCAATAAACAGTGTTCAATTATCCAATGTTAATACTATTTCTGAAAATTTTTATAAAGCCATGCTGGTATTAAAGAGCAATAAGTTATCGTTTTATTTGCTGGCAAGCATATTAAATATTTACCGCTTCTGGCTTTTTAAAGTCCTAGTTCGCAAAATATAAGTAGGGACACATAAATCTTTTAACATTTTCTATATATAAGAATTTTGTTAAAAAACTTTTGCTGATCTACATACGTCAATAGTTCACTTACCAGCATTGCTTTAGTTTATAGGAACTACCATTTATAATTACGTAGTTCACTGATAATTGATAACTGATAACTGATAACTGATAACAGGTTATGATTTCTTTTCAACAGCATTACAAAGGGCGTTTTATCAACATGTTGCGCTGGCATCAGTTAGATGAACTCTGGGATAAGCTTAAAGCTCAGCCAAATGGGTGGTATATTTACTTTGTTGGAGAAACCTTGCCAAC
>JAYQWI020001246.1:0-4378 GCA_035871815.2 Candidatus Parabeggiatoa communis | reverse complement strand
TCACTGCTGCCATCATCGGCTACGATAATTTCAATTAATTCAGGTGGATACGTTTGATGCGTCAGCGCGGCTAGGGTTTTGGCCAGTATGGCTTTGCGATTGTAAACGGGAATGATAATAGAAACAGGCCGTGTATAAGTTTGCCCTGTGGCAATAAATTGACGTAATGGCATGTCAATAAAAGTATAGTCATTACCATTGCCAATAATAGGCGGTAAACGCAAATCATTGGGAAAGCCTTCGATGGTTTCTCCCGCTATCACTTTCCAATTCGCTTGACTGGGAACTTGGATTTTATCCGGTTTTTTTTCCGAAGGTTTAGATTTTTTGCGTAGTTCAATTGCATCCGGCTTGGTTAAATCAGGATGAAGCCTCCAATCTTGATCACGTTTTAATCGGCTTAAGGCCTTATTAACAACGGATAAGGCATTTTGGGATTTTTGCGCGACATGCTGAGAGACATTATTATCATGCCAACGATAAGTGTACATGATTTGATTAATCGGGTGGATATGACCGATTTCACTGAGCTTCATAAACATATCGTAATCAACTGCACTGCTTAAGCTTTCATCAAACCCTTCTGTACGCATCCAATCCCGTTTACGGAACAGACGAAAAGCGGAAACGATCATACCTTGCATCATTTGTTCGCGAGAAAAGGCGGGTGTCTCAGGATTGGCCTCAATCACTTTGCCCGCTTTATCAATCTGGGTATGACGTCCATAGACACAAGCCACATCATGGGTATCTAAAAATTTGACCAGTGTTTCAACGGCATCGGGCTCTAAAAAATCATCGGCATCCAATTGCCCAATGTACATGCCTTTGCTCATACGCACGGCTAGGTTAGAAGCTTTACCAATGCCCCCGTGTGGCTGTCTTATCCAACTGACTTTTGGATGATCTGGGTAATTATCCATTAATATTTGTGAGGTATTATCGGTTGAGCCATCATCGACAATACAGATTTCCAAATCAGAATAGCTTTGATTTAACGCGCTGTCTACGGCTTCTTTAATATAAGAGGCCGCATTGTAAGCTGGCATATAGAGAGAGACTTTAGGGATTTCATAGACACTATTAGGATTTTGATGATTTCTATATTCAGGAATGGGGCATTTCTGCTCTATTATTTTACGGGTTTGCTCAGCAACACTATCAATTTTGTCATGAGAGGATTCTTGCCGTAAAGCCAAGGCTTCGATAACGGGCATAAAATAATAGCCGGCATTATAGAAACGATAACCCAATTCTTCAGATTCATAACCATAAGCTTGAAATGCTTCATCAAATAGGCCGACTTGATTGATAGCGGCCTTGGTAACGGCACAGTTATTGGCCCGAAATTGAGTGAATGGCAATATTTCACTGGCTTTAAACAGGGGGACTTCATTTTGAGAAACAGTGTCAGGTAGAGTTAAAGCCAAATGAATATCTTGGTGTATGGCCTCATCACTGAGTTCATCTGTACAGACAAAACGGTGATGGCCGATCAGAACGGCCTTATCCGTGACATGCAAATAAGCCATAAACTGTTCAATCAGTTGAGGCGTTGGCAGCATCTCGCACTCTAAAAAGATTAAATGCTGGTGCGTAGCTGCTTGAATGGCGATATTGCGTATAGCGGCCAATTGATAGCCCTTATCCGGTTGCCAAGCGTGCCTGATATTGAGAAATTGTCCATATTTTTCAATGACTTCCTCTATATCATCCGTGCTGCCATCATCGGCAATGACGATTTCTATCAAATCCAATGGATAAGTTTGATGCGTGAGGGCGGCCAGCGTTTTCGCTAAACTGTCTTTGCGATTATAGACTGAAATAATGACTGAAACGGGTAAATGAAATGTGGGGTTATCAGTCATGAAACGATTGCGTTGTGCTGCTATGAAACTGTAGTCATTACCGGCCCCAACAATTGGAGGCAACTTAAAGTCTTCAATTTGCAATGCCACATTTTGTTGTTCTTCAAGTGCTTTCTTTTGCCAAAGGGCTTGTTCCTGCTGTACTTGCTGAGAAAATTGAGAGAGGGCAATTGCTAATTTAGTATGCCAATTAACCGGCAAAGATTGACTTTGTTCAGCATTGCGATAAGCATCAATGGCAAAATCCCAAAGCTGCTGTTTTGCAAAGAGATCACCTAGATCAATAAAGAGAGTCGCTTGATCGGGTGTCAAGTCTAAGGCTTCATAATAAATCCGTTCGGCTTCTTGCCATTGTTCTCGCAGCACTAACTTATTACCTAATTTTTGGTAAGCTCGACTGATTTTCGATGATAAGGTTGGATTGAGTTTAAGAGCGGTTTGGTAAGCGTGAAGCGCTTTATCAATTTGTGCTTGTTTCCTAAAAATCTCTCCTAATTTCTTATACCCTTTACTGAGTTTTCGATATAATTTGGGATTGGGATTTAGGGTTAGCACCGTGTCATAAGCCGTTAAAGCCTCATCCACTCGTTTTAACTTCGATAAAATCTGGCCTAATTGAAAATGAGCGAGCTGATGTTTTGGATTTAAGGCTATAATTTCTCGACAGCAGTTAGCCGCTTCTAACCATTTATGTTGAGCAAGCCATGTTTTGAGTTTTGCCTTGTACAAATATTCAGCCTGTTGGATTTGCGCCTCTTTTTCAGCTTCTTTAGCAACGAATGCCAAGGCATCGACTAATTTTGGGGTTAAATCCAATGGCGGGTTATCACATTGAGCCGCTTGTTTATAAACATTGGCAGCCTCTATCCAGCGATTTTGTTGTTTGAGCAGATCGCCAATATGGCTAAAAACAGTGGTTTTTATCTCTTCTGGGGCAATTTGTAGAATGAGCTGATAAACCTGTTCTGCCTCAATCCATTTTTCAGCTAGGGCAAGCACATTAGCGAATGCTTGATAAGCGTTTATTATTTCAAGGGCTAAATCGGGATTCAGTGCCAGTGCCTCTTGATAAGCTTGGTTGGCTTCAGACAGTTTTTGGTTTTTTAAGCATAAATCGCCTAATAGTTTGTGAGCATCAGCGAATTGAGCATCGAGTTTAATCGCTTGTTGACAAGCTAATATCGCATTATCAACATTGTCTAATTCATATAATGATTGTGCTAAACGATAATGTAGCCAAGTGTCTTGTTGATTAAGATTAATGGCTTGTTGATAATGCATAACGGCATCATGCCAACGCGCTTGTGCAAAGGCATCATTGGCAGCCGTTTCAATTTGTTGATAGAAAGCGAGGGATTGGGATATAGGCATAGCGTTTTTAACTCTTGAGTACTTTGAAATGTAGTTCAGCGTAGATAATGACGGAAATTGACGAATTTTAATAGACTTAAGTGAGATGATTAACGCCACACTAAAAAAATATAACGACAAGGATTAGTTATAAGAATGGATAAAATAGCGTTTCCCGTTTGAATAAACTAGAATGAGCCCGATTTTCAAATGGGTAGGATTTTCAAATTGGACTGTCAGGTTTGGTATACGATCCACCGTCACACAAGCTCCTTTTGCCTTGTCTAAAATTTGTTGTTAATCCCCTTTTTTAAAGGAAAAAAGAGCCATAAAAAAAAGCGCAATTTATGATAGTGCTAAGTATAATAAAACAAGATGATCTTCAAAAACGTGTTCAGTTATATTGGAGGAGGTTATAAATATTCATTTATGTTTTTGCGCGCAAAAATTTTGCCTAGAATTGTAGGGTGGGTTCGCGCCAAAAGTTTTGCGCGCAAAACTTTTGGCGCGAAATGTGTTTTTGTTGCCCACCAAAAACTTTAAGCTATGCTCATGTGCAGTATATCTTATAGGGGGTTAAAATATTCATTTATGTCTTTGCACGCAAAAATTTTTCCTAGAACACTGATTTAAAATCAGTGTAAATCATGACAATCAGCGTTATCAGTGTTCTATCATATCAACTACTTTGCATCGCTACCTAAAAAAGTGGGATAGAAGGCTGAAGGCAGACTGATTATGGCCTGATTGACGTTGATATTGATATTAGACATTATACCGATTAAATTCGCGCCAAAAGTTTTGCGCGCAAAACTTTTTTTGCTGTTTGATTTCATTCAGTTTCTCAAAATAGGAATTTTAATCAGTATAAACTCTAATATTGAGATAAATTCATTTTTATTTAAACTATAACCCTGAATTTTATGCAGAAAAAAATACTTATTCTTGTTGTTATTAGTATTAGCAGTCTCTTAGTGGCAAGCCTTGTTATGATGCCAAAACGGTTTTGGGATAACGTAGCTGAAGAAAAAACACCGATAGACTATCGCTATCGCGTTATCAATACTTATCCACATGATCATAAAGCTTTTACACAAGGTTTGATTTACCATGAGGGTGTACTCTACGAGAGTACCGGTAAATGGGGAGAATCCTCACTG
>JAYQWI020001245.1:0-1329 GCA_035871815.2 Candidatus Parabeggiatoa communis | reverse complement strand
GTACTCTGTGGCACTCTGTGAACTCTGTGTTGAAAAAAAAGTGTTGGGCCAAACTTTTATAAAGTCATGTCTTCAAGTCTTACACCTCGCCCAGACTTGATATTTTGTCGTGCCGATTGGATACGTTGTAAAAAGCGAGGATCATTTTCCAATTGAAACGCTTGCCAATCCTCTTCTGATTCAAAACCAATGAGTATGCCTACATGTCGACCCTCACGAGTCATCACAACAGGTTGTTCTTCAGCCATTTGTAAATAGTGTGGTAAAGCCATTTCAACATCATTAAAGGCGACTTCCATTATCCGATTCTCCTATGTTTTTAAGCCAAGTTTCTGTTTTTGACTTGGGAAGGCTAAAATAGCCTAAATAAATAACGCAAGAAACGCACGCAAGAGAACGCAAAATATTTAATACCTCGCTTAGCATCCTTTAGCGTCTTTAGCGTCTTTAGCGTTTATTTTCCTTTATGGCCAACAAGCGAAGGTATGACTGATAAAAACATTTTCATCCTGAAAAGGCCAAAAAAAAAATCGAGCAGGGGACACCCCTGCACCCCGTCAAAGCACCAAAGAATCAAAGTATCTATTCTCCGCCGCGCACTGGCCAGACGTAGATGCTGTTAGTCTTGCCGAGGTAGCTCACGATGCCGTAGTCGAGGCTCACGTACCACGCGCTGCCCGTGCCTGCCACATACGGGGTAGACGACCAATAGTAGTACGTCTGTACGCCCGAGAACGCATCATCTTCCTGCCAAGGGCCTGTACCGGCAGCATTGGAGAGTGTAGGCTGGCTATAATTTTCCCTATCCACATATTTCTCATCAATCATCGCCTCCCACTCTTCTTTAGAAGGCAAACGCCACATACCTTGCTTAGAACCGTCACGAAGTCCACATTGTCCGCTCGCCAGATTAGCGGCACTTTGCTGGGCAGTTTTCCAATCTTGTCTGCCAAAACAATTCGCATTTTTCAGCCATATCAATCCAGTTCGAATATCTGTGACGGTGCCATTGCCATTATTTATATAGCGATACGATAGAAGCGAATAAGCCCTACCTTTTTCTACCATAGCACCCTGAATTTCAACTTGATTATCATTTAAATTCGCCGTTATACATAAGGGTTTCTCTCTTCCTTCATTATAAATCTGTTTGGCCTCTTTAACGCCTATTTTAAGCACACCCGTACCTTGCAATTCCCCCAAAAACGGTTTTACCCAATCAGCTTGCCAATATAAATTCACTACAAATAGTTGAGTATCGGCATTGTAATCAGTTAAATGCAAGATGCCAGCCTGATAATCCAAGTTACGTTGTTTGACTTCATCATT
>JAYQWI020001244.1:0-7993 GCA_035871815.2 Candidatus Parabeggiatoa communis | reverse complement strand
GTAGCCCGAGCAACAACCCTGAACCGCCTCAACAATATGCTGGATGTATTAAGTGCTGGATATATTAAGTACTGAAGCATAAATTTTCAGGTATTTTAATAGAAGCAATGTTTATTTGTAATTAGAGACGCGAAGCATCGCGTCGAAACGAAACCGCGAATTGTAGAGACGCGAAGCATCGCGTCTCTTTGCGCTAAAATACCTGTTTATTTGTGGTTCAGTACTTACTGCTGAATAAAGTTTATATTTAACTCATCCCATTCAACGGCCCCAGTGCAGAAATAATAACCCTCATTATCAAAAGGATAATATCAACATGACACTTTTAAAACTCACTTTGGCAACCGCCGGCATTTTGATTATGGGAATAAGCCTAACCGCTTGCACTGCGACTAATTCAAAGCCCTCTGGATCACAGATTCCAGACGACTGCCCGAAAGTTCCGGATGTAAAGAATAAAGTAACCGTCCCAATCATTGACAAAAAACCTAGCACGATCAACCCTGAACCGCCTCAAAAACATGCAGGCTGTACTTTACAAGAACTTGATAAATAGTAGTTGATTTTAGGTTGTGAAATTTGTGGTCATGAAATTTATCGTGATTTAAAAAAATAGTCATCAAATATTGAACGATAAGAAGACATACGGCTTCTCGTGTCATGATTTGAGTCAAAATACTGTGGCTAACTGGTAAACAAAATAACGAAGCTACAGCAACGTTTATTAACACATGGGGACAAGATGGCTCTTTCAGAACGCTTTTTGGAAGCAACCCGCTTGCTTGAAACGCTGATCGTAGCGAGAACATCGTGAATAAAACCGTGAACTATCACAGAAATTCACAATTTGTTCACAACAACACAATAGTACTTGTTATGTAGGTTTTTAATATTTCTCTTGGACTCCTCCTATCAATCGTATTTGATTTGACTTCAAAATTAAGGATAAAATAACATCAATATGAAACATCAGTATCGTTTTTTCAGTCAACTTGTTCTTGTCCTGTTTTTTTTTACAATGCTCAATGGCTGTGTCACAAACCAGTCTGAAGTGTCTGAAGTGCCTGATAAAAAGAGAACTGTATTAGAACTGTATCTCACCGCCACAGAAGCCGTAGACTTTCTCAACAAAGAGGGAAACAAAACTTTATTTATTGATGTCCGTACTCCTGCCGAAGTAGCAGACGGTATGCCAGCAATGGCTGATGCCAATGTGCCTATTATCAATAAGGCTCCAACTAAAGTGACGGTTAACAATAATTTTGTAGCTGACATCGAAGCTCGCCTGAAAGAAAAAGGTTTAGACAATCAGAGCCCTATTGTTTTAATATGCCGTCAAGGTAATCGGAGTGCCTTAGCAACAAATAAGTTAGCCGAGGCTGGGTATAAAAATGTGTACCACGTACTTGATGGTGTACTTGGCTGGAAAAAGAATGACTTGCCTTGGACTTTAGAAATCGATAAAGACAAAATGGCAAAACTGTAATTTCGCATCAAGTCAAAAACGAGTCATGATGCCATGAAGGTGACGAATCACCGATGATGTAGGGGCAATCCCTTGTGGTTGCCCTTTTGAAAATAATTATTCTTCAATACATAAAATGCCACACTCAATTCAACCGGCACTTTGACGAGTACACTTATCCACATAAACGCTAACAATTTGTAGCCCTATTTCAATCAATGAAAAACAAAGTGTTATTGATGTCTCTTTTCTACTTCCTTAACACACGCAATTCACAACGCCATCATCCCACCTTGCAAAACTCTCTTCATTTGAGAACTTTTTTCAATTATTTTTCAATTCGTTTTATGAAAATGGGGCAAGCACAAGGGATTGCCCCTACAATCTATATTTATTTTTTGGAATTGCCCCGCTTATTTCATTTCTCACCTTTTTCAATATAGCGATGTCTAATCGGCCTTATGATTGACTTCTGAATACCATTATGAATAAAATAACAGCCTAACAAACGTTCAGGATGGCTACGGACTTCTAAACTGATTTTTGAACAGAACTGAAATCGATATCCTCTTGAATTTAAATTTAAAATTGATAAATTTTGAGTCAACCGTGATATTGAAATGAAAATCAGTATCATCAGCGTTCTATCTTCAGAGCAATTTGACCAATATAGTCTTTTTAACAAAATAACCTTATTCGATAACTAATTTTTTTAGCCTTTAATATTAAGGAGAACGTAATAATCATGGGTAAAATGACCGGTTTTATGGAAATATCACGTCATGATCGCAAATACGCGCCAGTATCGGATCGTATTCAGCATTATCAAAATTTTGTGATACCTCTGATGGAATCAGAGGTGACTCAACAAGGGGCACGCTGCATGGATTGCGGTATTCCATACTGTCACAATGGCTGTCCAATCAATAATATTATCCCTGATTGGAATGATTTGGTTTATCATGGCAAATGGCGTGAAGCCTTGAGTGTTCTGCATTCGACTAACAATTTTCCTGAATTTACTGGGCAGATATGCCCAGCCCCTTGTGAAGCCGCTTGCACCTTGAATCTGACCGATGAGCCAGTAACGATAAAAACGATTGAATGTGCAATCATCGACAAAGCTTGGGCAGAAGGCTGGATTGAACCACAAATTCCCGCACACCGGACAGGTCAAAAAGTTGCTATTGTGGGTTCAGGGCCAGCCGGCTTAGCTTGTGCCCAACAATTAGCACGGGCCGGACATGATGTCGTGCTTTATGAAAAAGAAAATCGTATTGGTGGCTTGCTACGTTATGGTATTCCTAACTTTAAAATGGAAAAGTCGGTGATTGATCGCCGCATGGCGCAGATGCAAGCTGAAGGTGTGAGATTCCGCACCAATTGTCATATTGGAGTAGATCGATCTGCCAAACAACTGCTTGAAGACTTTGATGCGATTGTGTTAACGGGGGGTTCCGAAAAATCTCGTGATTTACCCGTGCCAGGACGTGAATTAAAAGGTATCCATTTTGCGATGGAATTTTTACCCCAACAAACACATATTGTTCTTGGTGATAATATTCCGGAAGAAGAACGAATAACGGCCACAGACAAGCATGTTGTCGTGATCGGTGGCGGCGATACCGGCTCCGATTGTATCGGCACCTCTATTCGTCAAGGGGCCATTTCGGTCACGCAATTAGAAATTCTCCCTAAACCGCCAGAGAAGGAAGATAAGCAGAACACTTGGCCAAATTGGCCTAATAAGCTACGGACTTCCTCTTCTCAGGAAGAAGGCTGTGAACGTGATTGGAGTGTTTCCACGAAATCCTTTGAAAGCGAAAACGGTCAGGTTAAAAAGATGCAGCTTGTGCGGGTAGATTGGCAAAAAGACGAAAACGGTCGTTGGCAAATGTCGGAAATACCCGGCAGCGAATTTGAATTAAAAGCGGATTTAGTGTTACTCGCGATGGGTTTTATGCATCCCGTTCATGAAGGCATGTTGGAAGAATTAGGTGTAGCACTAGATGGGCGCGGCAATGTTCAAGCTGATACCCAAAAATACCAGACTTCTCTCAACAAAGTTTTTGCCGCTGGCGATATGCGTCGTGGACAATCCCTAGTCGTCTGGGCTATTCAGGAAGGACGGCAAGCAGCTAGAGCGGTAGATGAATATTTGATGGGGAGTTCTGAATTGCCAACTTAGTTTCATTCGTTTCATAACTCAATGACTTTGGAAGGGGAAAAATACCCCCTTTTTTATAAACGCTAAAGATTTATAAACGCTAAAGACGCTAAAGATGCTCAAATCTTGCATCGAAGCGTCTCTTGCGTGCGTTATTTTCTCCCTATGTGAATAGCCCGCTAAAAAGCGACATCACATAAATTATCCACATCACCTCACTACAAAAACTAAACCAAAAACCTTTAACACAATTCGGGGTATTTAGTGATGATGGAAACAAACAATCTCTATCAACAATTGGAACAATCCATTGAGGGAGAGGTACTGAGAGACTTAGCTTCAAGACGGCTTTATGCCACAGATGCCTCTATCTATCAAGAACTCCCTAGAGCCGTTGTTCGTCCCAAGAATAAACAGGATTGCAGAAAAATTGTCAAATTTGCTCATCAACATCGTATGCCACTCATTCCGAGAGCAGCAGGAACCAGTACTGCCGGTCAATGTGTGGGTAATGGTATGGTTGTTGATGTCTCGCGTCACATGACCCAAATTCTCAGTGAAGTCACAGAGAACAACACGATTCGCGTACAACCCGGTGTGATTCTTGACGATCTGAATGATAGCACTTCCAAAAATCAGATCGAATTTGCACATGATATCTCAACCTCAAATCGCTGTATGATTGGCGGAATGATCGGTAATAATGCTTGTGGTTCACATTCTATTATTTATGGTACCACGCGCGATGATGTTATCGAAGTCGAAACCGTCTTGTCAGATGGCACACTCACCACATTTGGGCCCTTAGATCAAAATCAGTTAGAAAACAAACTGAAAAAACCGGGTTTAGAAGGCGATATTTATCGAACCGTCTACAATGCCATTGACGGTAATCAGGAACGTATCAAAACAGATTATCCAAAACCCGAAATCATCCGACGTAATACCGGTTATGCCTTAGACTATCTCGCTAACGCGCAACCTTGGAATCAAGCCGGTAAACCTTTTAATATAGCCCCCTTGATCTGCGGTTCAGAAGGCACACTGGCTTTGCTAACTGAAGCCACACTACAACTGCTTCCAACACCTCAACACAAATTGTTAGTTTGTGCGCATTTTAACGACTTATCGGAAGCCATGCAGGCAACGGTAGCCATGCTACCACATAAACCGGCCGCTATAGAATTGATTGATCGAACTATACTAGACTGTACTAAAGACAACCTGAAACAACGTGAAAACCGTTTTTGGATTCAGGGAGAACCGCGTGCAATATTAATCATTGAATTGTTTGATGACAACCGTTTTAAAATAGAACAACGCGCCAAAGAACTGATCCAAGCCTTACAACAAAACAAGCTGGGTTACGCTTATCCCATCGTTCAAGGAAAACAGATCAACAACGTTTGGGCCTTACGCAAAGCAGGATTTGGCTTATTGATGGGCAAAGTGAGTGATAAAAAAGCCATTGCCGTGATTGAAGATACCGCTGTTGCGGTACCCGATCTGCCCGCTTATGTCAGTCAAATCCAACACATCATGGCACAACATAAAACGCAATGTATCTATTATGGACATGCCTCAGTCGGCTTATTGCATTTACGCCCTGAATTAGATCTCCGGCAACCGCAAGACAAAAAAACGTTTATGCGTATTGCCGAGCAAGTGGCTGATTTGGTAGATCAATTTAAAGGTTCCTTATCTGGTGAACATGGTGATGGTAGAGTACGTGGGCCTTATGTCAAAAAAATGCTGGGTGAAGAGGTTTATAAACTGCTAGGCCAAATCAAACAGACTTTTGATCCCAATCTGATCTTCAATCCGAATAAAATTCTCACAGAAGTGCCTATTGATCAGAATTTACGAACCGATGCCATACCACAAGACATCAGCATTCAAACGCAATTTGATTGGCAAAAAGATTTAGGACTCAAAGCGGCGGCTGAAAAATGTAATGGCAGTGGTGTCTGTCGAAAAAGTGTTGGACGGGGTACCATGTGTCCCTCCTACATGGCAACCAAAGAGGAATATTACTCGACACGCGGGCGATCAAATTTGCTGATACAAGCACTCAATTCGGCTAATCCGATTGAGGAATTTGCCTCTGAAGAACTGAAAAAAACATTGGATTTGTGTCTCTCTTGCAAAGCCTGTAAATCAGAATGTCCCGCTAATGTCGATATGGCACGCCTTAAATCAGAATTTTTGCATTACTACCATAATCAAAAAGGCTTGCCACTCAAAACGAGACTGTTATCTTATTATGCCCTCATGATCCGGTTAGGCTCTCATTTTCCCAGATTAACTAATTTGTTTATGAAAAACAAATGGTTAAGAAAACCATTACAGTTTTCTCCACAGCGTGAATTACCCACCATAAGCACACAATCGTTAAAAAAGTGGTGGAAAAAAAGAGAGTCTGGCATCCAAAATAAAACCCCTAAACGGGTAGCCTTACTTTGTGATATTTTCACACAGTACCATGAGCCAAAAATCGCTCAGGCCGCTATCCAATTTTTGGAATATAACGGTTACCAAGTAACCCCCATTTTTTTACCGCAATCCCCTTGTTTATTAATTAGCCAAGGCTTGCTCAAGCAAGCTAAAAAAGCCCTTAAACAGCTTTGTGAACAGGTTGAACAGTGTGATGATTTGCTGCAATCTAGCGTAAGTATTATTGGTTTAGAACCGCCAGAAATTATGACGTTAAGAGATGGGGCTATTGATTTGGTTGAAGCAGAACAACGTGAAAAGATGCGTACCTTAGCTGAACGCGCACAACTGTTTGAGGAATTTATCCTCCAAGAAATTTCAAAGGGTAATATTGACACGACACAACTTACCCCTCAAGAACAAGATATTGTTGTACATGTTCATTGTCATCAAAAATCACTCATTGGCATTAACAGTACCATTAACGCCCTTAAGCAATTACCCGGTGCCAGCGTTACCGCTTTAGAAACAGGTTGTTGTGGAATGTCAGGTACATTTGGTTATGAACACTATGATCTGTCTATGAAGATTGGCGAAATGCAATTATTCCCCGCTATCCGAGAAGTGAAAGACAAGGCTACGGTTGTCGCAACAGGCACAAGTTGTCGTCATCAGATAGCTGATGGTGTTGCTGTCAAAGCACTACATCCTGCCCAAGTTTTCTGGAACTCTGTTAATTAAGGCGCATTTTTCTTTTTCCGTTAAACACATAAGCACAAGGATTGTTTATGAAAGGATTAAAGCAAAACATAACCCCGATCTTATCCCTTATTAATACAATCGCTTTCCATTATTAGCGGAAAAATAGCAATGCCCCCTTTCAATATGAAAAAAAGACTAAAAATTCTGGTAGTTGAACCCATTTGTTGTGAAGCGATTGTTTCATTGAAAACGCAATTTGATGTTTGTGTTGACATCAAACCTGATAAAAAAAGACTACTCGAACTGATAGCAAATCAAGAGATACTGATTCTGAAAAGTGAAGTCAAATTAGATAAAGAGCTTATTTCAGCCGCCAAAAATCTAAAATTAGTGGCCATCGCGGGAATTGGTATCGATAATATTTCTTTGGATGACTTAAAAAAGAGAGGAATCGCTTGGTTTAACGTTCCTTACCTCAGTGCAAAAGATGTGGCAGAATTTACATTGGGCCTGACTTTGTCTTTAGCAAGAAAAATATCTTTAGCTGATTCATTGTTACGAAAAAATGAATGGATAAGACATGAATTAATGGGCATTTCTTTACGAGGTAAGCAATTTGGCGTAATTGGATATGGAGAAATTGGGAAAGAAACCAGTGCTTTAGCTAAAAACTTTGGAATGAAGGTTCAGGTTTACACCCGAGATTCCGAAACGAAGCAATTTGAGAAGAGTATCACACCTGTGAGCTTTTATAAGCTATTAAGAACTTCTGATATCATTTCAATTCATCTGCCCTTGAACGATGAAACAAACAATCTGTTCTCTCAGAAAGAATTTGAATGGATGAAATCTACGGCCCTTTTTATCAATACATCCAGAGGCAAAATCGTTAATGAGGATGCACTCTATTATGCCTTAAAAAGTAAAAAGATAAGCGGTGCCGCAGTCGATGTGTTTCAAAATGAAGGCCAATATAATCGCTTGTTTGAATTAGACAATATTGTCGTTACGCCACATATCGCCGCTCTGACACACGAAGCGCAGGAAAAAATAGGCCTACAGGTTGTCAAAAAAATATTTGAATTTTTTAGAACTCACGACAAGGATTGTCTATAGAATTAAACCTTCGATGTTCAAATCAAGGCTAAAAAAAATAGGATTGTCACGAAGTCAAAGGGGGTTTTCCTGTTTGGAAAACCACTACACCGAATATCGTCGTGGCAAAC
>JAYQWI020001243.1:0-1352 GCA_035871815.2 Candidatus Parabeggiatoa communis | reverse complement strand
GTCACTCTTTTTTGACTTGACACCTGAAGAAAAAGAGCGAGTCGCTTATCAAGCCATACGTGAATTGGATAAACTGAAAGCACCGCATCAAGTCGCCCGCGATATTCTGCGCTATGTGATAGATAGGCAAGGCCTTTTGGTGGATAAAGATAACGTGCTGGCAAAACTGGGCGTTGCGAAAACGGGAGAAGATGTTGAGACACTGCTTGACATTTTGAAAAAGGACAAGCTGGGCTACACCGGTATTTTTAGTGAAGGTTGGACACGATGGTGGCGACATCGCTTGACAGACTGGGGAAAACAAATATGTGAAGACTCACTGGGCAATTTAACGGCTAAACAACGGGTATCGGCTTTAAATAAGAAATTGGGCCTCAAATTATCACCTGCCTTGTCAAGTTGGGAAAATCATGCCAATGCTTTACTTTGGACGGCTTGTGATTCTTGTCACCAACCCACAGAGGATCAATATTCCGTGGTGGCTTATGATCCCGTACCGTACTCCTTTGTCTTTGGTAAGCGCATTTGTTGGAACTGTGTGGAGAATGGTGAGTTTAAAAAACAGGGCTTAGAAATTGATGACGATGAAGAATTTATCGTCGAGATGATTCAAAACGGCAAGATGAGAAAATGAAAATGGGCGATATACCAACGGCAAATGAAATGAGCGCAAAACTGGCTTCTTTGAGCCGTTTGCTGTACGAAAATAAGCTGATTCAGACTAACAGCAGAAATGGTATTTATGATGCCAGTCAACAACTTAAATGCTTGGGGAAAGAACGTTCGTGGGAATACACGATTGAAGCATCAGCACCTATAAAATTTGTACCCCTTAAAGATAAAAAGTTGGGACAAATTGCACCGTTCGTTTAC
Source organism: Candidatus Parabeggiatoa communis (assembly GCA_035871815.2). Classification (GTDB taxonomy): domain Bacteria; phylum Pseudomonadota; class Gammaproteobacteria; order Beggiatoales; family Beggiatoaceae; genus Parabeggiatoa; species Parabeggiatoa communis. The sequence continues at coordinate 479 of JAYQWI020001243.1, read as the reverse complement.
CTGGATGTAGCAGTTGAACAACGCGAGAATGTACCGCCTTTTAGCCGACTCAATACCACGATTGAAGTCTGGGATATTTTAGACAATCAGTTGCAATCACGCTGGCACATTGATCTGGCTAACCGGAAAGCCGATGGGCGTTATCAAGCCGGGCCACTTTTTCATCTCCAAGGCGGTGGGCATAAACCCAAAGGTGATCGACTTGACGAATTAAAGGTGAGTATTCCCCGCTGGACGATTCCACCGATGGAATTGATTTTAACTTGTGAGATGATTATCGCCAATTTTTATCCTGACAAATGGGATAAGAGGAGGGGGCAAAAAAAGTGGTTTGAGCTGATTCGAGTCGCCCAGCAATTATGTTATCCCTCGTATATAGCACGCTTCCAAAATGCCTTAGGCGGAGGCGGGCAACAACAGTCGGTGTTAAGAGGGTTATGGGCAAATGAATGGGGAATTTAGGCTGAGTGATTGAATTC
>JAYQWI020001242.1:0-4828 GCA_035871815.2 Candidatus Parabeggiatoa communis | reverse complement strand
TAGAAGTCGTCATCAATGATCGGGGGCCTTTCTATAAAAAGAGAATCATTGATCTATCCCGTCAAGCGGCTAAACAAATCGGTTTAATCAAAGAGGGGCATGGTAGAGTCAAAATGGAAATTCTGAAATGAGATTTATTCTGATAATACAGAGTAAGGGCAGACACGCAGGTATGCCCCTAGCAAACTCCGCGTATTCATTGGTTGTAGGGGCGAACCTGCGTGTTCGCCCAGGTTTAACTGTGTATTCGCCCTATATTGAATGATATGAAGCTAAAACAACTCAAATTAATAGATTTCCGTCCGTTTAAAACATTAAACATCGAATTTGGAGAACAGTTAACGGTTTTAGTCGGTGTTAATGGGGCTGGTAAAACCAGTATCTTGGATGCCTTAGCCATTATGTTGTCGCGCTTGTTTGTTCGAATTCGTTCTACAAAAGGTACGGGACGATTTTTCACGGATTCGGATATACGAAAAGGGGCGAGCGAAACGGCGAACTCAATTGACATTGAATATAATCAAACGTTATTTTCAGGGCAAGTCGCTAAAACAAAACGAGGTAAAAAGAAACAAACGACTACCAATTTGAGAGAATTCAAATCTATTGTAGAACACCTATATGAGGCTCTGGATAAAAATGAAAAGAATAGTGTTCCACTGGCCGTTTTTTATGGTGTCAATCGTGCCGTTTTAGAGGTGCCTCTCCGTGTACGAACGAAATACGAATTTGATCAACTTTCCGCTTATGATCAAGCACTGACAGGTAGTCGTAATGACTTTCACCGTTTTTTTGAATGGTACCGTGGACGTGAAGATTTGGAAAATGAACAGAAATTGTACCCCATTCAATTTATCAATCAGAAAGAGCGTGCAGAGCAAAATTTGCACTATCAGGAACCACAACTTCAAGCGGTTAGAAAAGCGATTCTCGCTTTAACCGGTTTATCAAATCTGCGGGTTAAACGGGCACCATTGCAAATGCAGGTTTGCAAAGATCATCAGCATTTTGATGTACGTCAATTGTCGGATGGGGAAAAATGCCTGTTAGCACTGGTTGGAGATTTGGCACACCGATTAGCGATTGCTAACCCTGATCTGAATGATCCACTTGAGGGACAAGCTATTGTTCTTATTGATGAAGTAGAATTACATTTACACCCCGAATGGCAACATCGTGTCATTCCGAAATTGCTTGAAACCTTCCCGAATTGCCAGTTTGTTATAACAACACATTCACCATTGGTGCTAACTTATGTGCATTGCCAGAATATTTGGTGTTTGAAGCAAACTGAACACAACATAGAGGCTGTGCAACCCGATGGCACTTATGGGCAGGATTCCAATTTTCTGCTAAAAACCTTGATGGGTTCAAGCTACCGACCCAAAGAGATTGATAAGCATATGCATCACCTATTTGAACTGATCCGTCAAGACACCAGTGAGGCACGGGAATTATTAAATCAATTGAAATCTGAGGTAGAAGGAGAATCGCCAGATTTGGTTCGTGCTGAGACACTGCTTCATCGTCGGGAGGTTATGAACCAATGAAATATATCCTCAAAGGTGCAGAACCGCCATTTTTCACGGATTGGAAGAACAACGATAAAATGTACCAGCGAGGTAGACCAAATTGGAAACGACTTAAATCCAAGGAAAAACAAGCATTACATAAAGCACTGCTTGAAGATCAAGGGGAAATATGCTGTTATTGCGGAAGGCGGATTGTGTTAGATGATAGTCATGTAGAACACTTTCGTCCTCAAAAAGGATATCCGAAATTGCAGCTTGAATACGAGAATTTACTTTCCTCCTGCCAATTGGAACTGCAAAAGACAGAACCAAGACATTGCGGCAATGCGAAAGGGAGTTGGTTTGATGAAGAACAAACTGTTTCTCCCCTTGACCCAAGCTGTGAATCTCGCTTTGAATATTTAGAAGACGGTAGCCTACGCGCTTATGATAATAATGATGAAGGCGTCAAAGCGACTATTACACACTTGGCTTTGGACATCGAAAAACTTCGTGAACTGAGACAGGCTGCTATTTCAGCGGCACTAGAGGAGATTGATATTTTAGATGAAAAAGCGATCCAAGAAGAAATCGCGCTTTACTCTCAACATAATCCCGTAAATCAACAATTTACACCTTTTTGTTCCGCCATCGTGAGCGTACTCTCAAGTCTAATGACAAGGATTGATATATGAAGGGATAAGTTTTACACAAGGGCAGCCTTGTTGGATCGCTTGATTGATTTTAAATCCCAAATTTTCAGATGAAGTCAAAGTCGTTTCGTGTTTCGTTTTTTGAGCCCATCCTTTAAAATTTTTTTAAATCTAAATAGTTATAAATTTAATTCCCATCCAATCAGGATGGGTATCCCTTAAAGGGTAATACTCGATTCCGCAGTTTTTAGCTCTTGAGTTTTTATATAAAGTGTATAGGGTAAGTGTGAAATGAGCAGAGGGATAGTCATTGATAACGATATCTAATTCTTCCCAATAAAATTTCCAAGGTAAGTCTTCCAAAAAACGGATGTAAGCCAATATCTCTTTATGATGTCCACTAAATTCTAAGCGTAAGCTATGTTTAAAGATTTTCGCTGATGGGTTGATTTCAGATAGAGGTTGGCTGATATGAGTTTCCAATTTAAGCAAAGTTAATGCCGTTTGTGAGACTAATACCGATTTGAGTTTTAACAGACTTTGAGGAGAAATCAAAGTATTGGTTAATAATTGAATATCATTTTCTTGGTAAAACAATTGTTGACGCAAATTCTTGATAGTATTGATAGTATTATTATTGGCATCTGGCTCAATACGACTAGGATTTTTTAATGCTTGGATGGTTTGGTTTAAGGTGTTAAAGTGTTTTTGTTTATATTGTAATAATGATGACAAGTGAAGCCTTTGTTCTTCTAAGGGCTGCATTAACAAGAAATCCCAACAAGCATAAATTAAGGCCATAATAACCAGTAAAACTAAACCACGCTCACGTAAACTCAGATTAACAAAACGAGTCATCAAGCGATTTATTTGGGTGAGCATAAAGTTTATTTTGCAGAATAAATTCTGGGTTGCCCTTTTTGAAATTTTCAAATAAATCAGTCTGATCATGACAATCAGCGTTCTATTCGAGTCGTCAATAAACCCACGCACCAATCCGATCACTCCCCTGATCCGTTGTACTAATTGCTACCAGTATCCAACACAAACCTGAAAGATTGGCTCTGCTTTTCATCAGTGCGCTCTAACTTGACTGTTTGAAAGTAAACTTCTTGAAACGCGCTTTTTTGACTCAATCGAGTGATTAAACGTGGTACTAAATCAGGCTGCGAGGTTTTGCCCGTGAGGGTTATAGCACTACCGCCTGAACGTAAATTGATTCTGGTTAGGTTTATGTTTTCATATTGGTATGCCAAATCGGCCAAATAGTTAGAAAAGCCTTTCGTGTTGCCTTGTAATTCATTTTGTAAAACTTCAATCACTTGATTATGCGTTTCTATTTTTGCGGATAATTGATTTATTTCTGTTTCTAATTCATCACTTTGTTCACTTTGACTTGGTTTCGCTAATGAAGTGCGTCTCAATTTTGCGAGACGTTTTTCAACTGTGCGGTTTTGGGTAGAAAAAGACTGTAATTTTTCCCTTAAACTTGACACGTCTTGATAGGCAGAGACATAAATGATGATCAAGCCTAAACAAGTGAGCACCATCACTCCTAATAATAACATATTGCTTGATAATAATTGGCGAGGTTTATTTGAAGGGAATTTACTAGAAGTGGGTTGAAATAAATTAATTTGTTGTTTCATAATCGGAGCGTTTAAAGGGATTTTTGCCGTAAAGCCGCGCCCAAGATTGGAAAACATTGGGCTTGTTGGGCTACGCTTAACCGCACCGAATTGAGTAATGCGTTTAAATCCAATAAGCGCACATTTATCCCCAAATGATTTGCCAGATATTTGCCCAAATTGGGTAATGGCGATGACGTGGGCGCAATCACTAAATGATTAATGGGAGCCTGATTAAAATGATTTTCGTAGTAAGTTAATGAACGACGAATTTCCGCTATTATCAATGGCAGTATGCGCTTAATCTCTCCTTTAACGGTGCGACTTAAATATAAAGTGGCATGACGAGTGATTGTGAGCATCATAAATTGAGGTGTCAACCATAGCAAAGCCACCCCGTTTTTATCCTCAGGCAATAAGGCGGCAATATTACGCAAAGCCAATTCAGGTATATCTAAAGCGATTAATTTAAATCCAAGCCCGAGCAAATTATCAACGTGTCGCTGCACTGCTTTTTGACGTGCAACCACCACATAAATCATTTTTTCTTGCCGATGACTCACTGGTACATCAAATACGTCAATGATGGCTTCTTCTATATTAAAATCAATTAATTCTTGTACTCGCCAGCGAGTTGCCGCGACTAATTCAGATTCAAGCACGGGTGGCGCTTCAGTTAACAGTATTTGATAATGCCCTATTCCCATTACCCCAACAGATGGAATCCGTTTAAGTGAATGACGCTTGATCAATTGACGCAAAACGGTGGTAGGGCGTTTAAGGTTAGGCAAAGACTTATAGAAATCTAATGTTGGCGTAGCATCATTGGTTTGTGAGAGTCTAAGCAAACAAATGTTGTTGTTATACCAACCCACACCCAGTTGGGTATCGGGAAGTGATTTGTTCCAGGGGAATAGAAATGACATAAGTTTCGATTTGCGTGGTTAGGATTATTGGAGTGCAAAATTTATTTTGCGGTTTGCTTGGAGTGCAAAATTTATTTTGCGTTAGGCCAAGATTGATAATAACTTTTTTA
>JAYQWI020001241.1:0-4243 GCA_035871815.2 Candidatus Parabeggiatoa communis | reverse complement strand
CATCGGTGGTGATTTCAGCGTTAATGGATAAGCTGATGATTAATAAAACAATTGTGAGTAAAAGTTGTGATTTCATTATGTTTCTCCGAAAATGAACGACAAGGATTGCTTATAAGACGTGATTAGATCGAAACCCTACTCAGATTTAATCCTTTATTATAAACAATCCCTGTAGTTATACATTCAGACAGGGGGAAATGAAAAACAGAAATGCCCATCTCCCCCTTTTTTACCCTTATTTCAACTTGAAAAAAGGCCCTGTTCTTTTTCGACTCAAGTCAATTTTGAAGGTACTGGGATTCTCTATTTCTTCGGTCGTACAGTGCTTCAATTGTGCTTCGACATAACCGCCCGGCAAAATCACCATAAATGCATCCATATCAACATCAGGCGAATCAATTTGCACGTTGCCGTCAATGCCCCGTTTAGAAGAAGCACTGATTTGGCTACACGGTGATTTGACCAATTGCTTGGAACCAAGGCGAATATTACCTCCCCGCCCTTCGTTGGCTTGCGCGATAATTTGACCGTTGTTCATAATGACAAACTGTGGCTCTGTAATGGTTAAATCTCCGCCATTACCCACGCCTTCTTGCACGCTGGTGGAAACTTGGCTATTGTTGAGGTAAACCATTTTATCTACGTTGAGAGTAACGCTACCACCACCGCCACTGATGGAACCGGTGCTGATTTCGGAGCCATCGGCAAGTTAGATTTTATCGGCATTGATGACAATTTGTCCGGCATCACCACCACGAATTTGTTGTATCCATTGTCCATTAGCATAGAAAAAATATCCATATTGACTATCACCGGCATCTATTACCCTAACGAAATCCCCCGGTTTAGCAGATAACTTATTCAAGTTAGTTAGGTTTGCCACTGTTCGTTTGGTCTCTATATCATTCATAGGTAACCATTGCTGACCGGAATAAATAAAACGGGAGGGCTGACCACTTCTCCCTGGGGCAATTTCTGCGATATAACCTATTTGAGCTAAAGCCAATCCATTTAACTCAGCGATGTCGGTAACGGTATGAACGTAATTAGTTAATTTGACCCAGTTTTGACCGTTGAAAACAAAACCGGCATCAATATTCATGACCGTTGCTGTATCACCAACCTGAATAAAGGTTGTTTTATCCAGTTGAGCTAAAGCGGTAGTATCAGCAACATCAAAAAATGTCACTCTAAGGGGTTGTCCATATTGTTTTCCAGAGAAATGACTTACAATATTAGATGAATAGATAAAAATAGCTGGTTTCCCATTTCCAACATCATTAACCTGAATAACTTCTCCTGAAGCGTGAGAAAAGACTTCTAGTCCAAGCCAGCCAGTCATCGCATTTAGTTCGGACATAGTGTCTAAAGTTACTGTCACTTTATCATCAATTTTCACCCATTCAGATAAGTCATATTGCGTGTTATAAGCATAAATAAAACGAACTTTTTGACCATTACCTATATCCTGAACTTCTACTATATCACCTTTAGCTAGATTATATTGTTTAGCAAGCTCTTGTAATTCAAATATATTAGCTACAGAATCCACCGGCGTAATTCTTATGAGCTGATTGCCAGTATTGAGATAGCGTCCTGCTTTGCCTTTGCCGTTATGAATATCTGCAACTTCTACACTATCACCTGCTATCAAAAGGTGACTATCCCGTTCTGCTAACGAGTTAAAATGGTAACGATTAGACAAAGTGCTTTCCGAGACAATAGAAGCACTGTCATCTAGTTGTAATTGCGCCACGTTAATGATGATATTCCCGGCTTGTTTCCCACCGGCACTGGAGGTTGAAATTTTTCCGCCGTGAGTTAAGGTTAGATTTTGCGCGGTTAGCGTAATATTGCCACTTTGTCCGGCTTGACTACTTGAGCTTTTAGAGTGAGCGTAAATGCCACTGGTTGATTGGTTATAATGGCTTGGTGCAAACCCTTGTAAGTATTGTTCTTGAGCATCTGCAGGCTCTTTTAAGGAGATATTTGAAGCATCGCCAGTAATTTGTATTTGCCCCTGTACTTCAAGTTCAATATTTCCTCCTTGAGCATTATTGTTTGTACTACTGACTATAACAGCACCATCTTTGATTGTTAAGGAACCGGCTTGTAAGGTAATATTACCACTATCACCCGCATTATTTTCTACTCCAATGCTACGAGCATAGATACCGGCACCAAACCCATCTTCATTTTCACCATAAGGGTTTACTCTAGATAATTCGACGGTACCTTGAACACGAATGATAATATTGCCTCCCTTGCTACTTTGGATACCTTGTGGCGCAATTGAATTAGCGGCAATTGCACCTCCTTCTTTAAGAATGAGTTGTCCTGCTTCTATACTAATATTTCCGCCTTTACCACCAAGAGTTCCTTCCTTTTTAGGGTTAGAACTAGAATTAATTGAACTTCTCCAACCATTCTCATTTGCCCCACTGATTGTGATTGTTCCCGTTGCATGAACTTGTATGTTACCTGCATTACCCGAACCAAAGGAGGTAGCTATGAAGTAAGCTCCATCAGTTAATAAAATATTCCTTGCATCTACAAATAAGTTACCCCCATTACCTCCTTGACTTTTGCTTGATACATTCGCATAAATTCGGCTACTACTACCATCTCCATTCATTCCCGTAAAACTTAATTGATTTTCTGCATGAAGCTTGATTGTGCCAGCGTTACCCCGGCCTGTTGTTTGGGAGTTAATGTAAGCACCGTCGATAAATGAAATATTTTTTGCTTCAATGAAAACATCCCCACCATGTCCAGCACCCTCACCTGTATAAGCAGTTGCCGACGCAATATAACTTCTGTTATCACTTTCCCCTATAAATACAATATCGTCTGATGCGTTTAGTATTGCATTACCCCCTCGTCCTTGAGTGAAGCTACTAACAGAAATACCGGCTCCTTTTTCAAAACGAATATTTTTGGCTTTAATAAAAACTGTACCCGCATTTCCGCTATTCACATCTGTTTTTTGTTTATCTCTCTCATCGCCAGAGCGAACGAGAATACGAGTTTGTCTCTCTTCACTATTTTCACCACTAAAAATTACTGATTCAGTTGCTTGAATATTAACATTAACGCCTGTCCCTGAACCAAACGTATGCCCGTTAATCACTGCCCCTTCAGAAAAAGAGACGTGATTTGCTTGAATGTCAATGTTACCACCATTTTGAGTTCCCAAAGTCTTGGCATCAATATCACTGTCACTGACAAATAGCTGTCCACTACGAATAAAAATATTGCCTCCACCTTCGCCACTGGTTTCTATTAACGATTGTTCTGAAATCGTCATATCACCGCGCAACGAAGGTACAACAAAATCCTCATATTTGGGTATAACATCACCGAACTCAGCGACACTGGCAAGATTAATCCTACCAAAGGGTGCTTTAAGTTCTGCTTGGTTGATGGTGAGGTTGCCGGCGAGAAGGGACAAAGTTTTTTCAGTCGGAACTGCCAATTGACTGCCTTCAAGTGACAATGAGGCCGGCGAGTCGGTAAGAAAACCGAACGCAGAAATGGGCGCAACGGTCAAAATACTGTCATTTGGATGACGGGCATCAAATCGTCCTCCGTCTCCCAAGCGCAAATAATCAGCAGTGCTCGCATGAAAAGAGCCTTGCACGTCCAATTGGGCATTTTCCCCAAACACGATGCCATACGGATTTAGGAAATACATATCAGCATTAGGCATAGTCGAACGGATTAACCCATAAATGTTTGAGGGATTGCCACCCGTGACGCGACTGATAACGTTACTGACGTTATTGGATCCAGAAAAAGTGGCAATTTCAGAGCGATTCAAGTTAAAGTCTTGAAAACTATGGAAAAGATTGCCACCGTGTTGTTGGCCCAAGTCTGCCCTGATTTGATAATCGGGGCCCGGTAAATGGGCGCGGGAGCCGAGGGTGCCATCGGTGGTGATTTCAGCGTTAATGGATAAGCTGATGATTAATAAAACAATTGTGAGTAAAAGTTGTGATTTCATTATGTTTCTCCGAAAATGAACGACAAGAATTGCTTATAAGAAGGGATTAGATTGAAACCCTACTCAGATTTAATCCTTTATTATAAACAATCCTTGTCGTTAAGTACTGAACCACAAATAAACAGGTATTTTACCGCAAAGAGACGCGAAGCATCGCGTCTCTACAATTCGCTGTTTCGTAGAGACGCGATGCCTCGCGTCTCTAATTACAAATAAACATTGCTTCTATTAAAATACCTC
>JAYQWI020001240.1:0-2316 GCA_035871815.2 Candidatus Parabeggiatoa communis | reverse complement strand
GAGTTTTAACCCCAATACATCCACCATGGTCAAATAAGCTTGTTCATCCTGTGATTTATTGTGCGTGAGAACTAAAGCGGGTTGAGCAATGTTGTTCGTTTTATGAGGTAAAAGCGCATGGGTGGCAAATACCAGATAACGATAATCATCTAGTTTTGTCTTGAGTACACTTTCACGAGTCGCTGCATCATGCAATTTTAACGCTTTGTCAAGAGGGGCTTTAAGAAAATGAGCAATTTCTGTCACTTCTTTTTCCGTTTCCGGTAAGTGTCGAAAACAGCCGTCTACTAACTTTTGATAAGCTTGAGTGCGTAAGCCAATAAAGTCACCTCTCTCAACACTGCGTTTTTGAATAGTTTGTTGAGCGCAGGGCGGAAAATCGGGATTGGCAAAGGCTAACAAAGGTTGTGAGGCTTTATTTTTTCGACGTGCTTGGACATCGCGCAAGGTTTTAAGTAAGGAAGCCGATGACAAATAAGCTATCGCAAAATCTTGAATCAGATAATGCGGTGTTTCCTTTTTTGGGAGAGTCACTAAAGCTTCAAACGGTAAGCTATAAAGCGGCCCTGTTGGTACGATGTAAACCCGTTTCGCTTGTTTCAATCGTTTATGAATTTCGACAGGCAACAATGTTTGATAAAGACTGTGGCTAATTTTAATCAGTTCGGGTAGCGTGTCTCTATTTTTTTGGACTAACCAATCCTGTAAATCTTGGTGATTGAATGGCAATTGACTGGCTTTTTTCACCGATTTTTGCATATTGTTGATAACATTGAGAAAAGCATCTACCTGTTTTTTTAGGGCAGTTTCACCTGAGAGGGTAAACATTTCAAAATACCCTTTACTCACTGCCCACAAAATGGTCTGTTTTTCCATCACGCCATATATCAAGAACATTTCACCTTCTTTGAGAACACGGTTTTGCAATGTCTCCAAGGTAGCTGGTTGCGGGTATTTAAGCGTGTAATAGCCGAAAAACTTATCTTCAAGCTTTTCTCGAAAAGACTGTTGTTCTTTTTTCAGCATCTTAAAGCGTTCTACCAAGATTCCGCTTTCATCCTGTTTTTGTTCATTATTTAATTCAGGCCACTTGTTGATGAAATCTGCACGAATTTTGGCAAGTTGATCTTCTAACTCCCTTTCGTAATCTGCTTTTTCAAGGGGCAAGTTAGCAAAACGCCGTGCGCCACTTTTGGCTATTTTTTCCACAAAAATTCTGCCTTGTTTTTTCTCAAAGACTTTCAGGCTGTCATAATTGTAGCCTTGTGTTGGATACTGCTTATGCAACGATTGTAGTAATTGAATAAATTGATCGTAAACGTGGGATTTATCCTGAATAAATAGCAATTTACTCGCTTCACTGCTTAAAGTTGTCCGTAAAGAGGCTATGCTTTCCAAAGCTTGATAATAGTGGCGAACAGCTTTTTGATGTTTATTTAACTGCGCCTCGACAAAACCCAGTTGAGCTAGAGCTAACCAAAGGTTATCATATGCCTTAAATCCTTCCAAAATAGCCAGACAATTTTGGATTAGGGGCAAGGCTTTTTGGTATTGCCTTAAGGCGCTATGTACATATCCTCTACCACAAAAAGCTAAGGCCTCATCATGCGCCTCCTCCATTTTTTGATAAATCGTTTGTGCTTTTTCGTAACTTTGTAGGGCTTTTTGATGCTGCCTTAATACAAGGTAAGTATTGCCCAGATTAAGAAAAATGGCCCCTTTATAACGGCGAACTGACGTTTTTTGAAATATCTTTAAAGCTTGTTGATAATGAGTCAAAGCTTGCTGATATTGAGCCATGTTATAGAAGGCGTTACCCATGCTACCAAGTGCTATTCCTTCTCCATTTTGATCTTTAGCTTTTCGATAGAGCCTTACTGAACGTTTGTAACAAGTTAAGGCTTTATCGTATTGGTATAAATGGTTATAAACCGCTCCAATGTTGATAAGCGTTTTGCCAGCGAGGGATTTATCATCAATCACGTTTTCATAGAGAGTCAGTACGTGATCATAGATTTTTAAAGCTTCCTTGGATTGACCAAGATTATGGTGCATTTCCCCAATGAGGTTAAGTGTACTCCCTTCTTGCTTGATGTCATCAAGTTTCTGAACTAGAGGCAAAGCTTTTTCATATAATTCTAAAGCCTTTCGGTATTTACCTAATTCTTTATTCTTGTTAGGCAACGCGCAGAAATAACTTGAACAACTTTAATGGGATAGATTAGGCGAAATTTTATAATTCCAGTCACCATGGAACTTTTTTTTCGTGATGCGTACAGCCGCAAGCTCTTCATCGCTGACTTTTATACCTGTCGG
>JAYQWI020001239.1:0-1868 GCA_035871815.2 Candidatus Parabeggiatoa communis | reverse complement strand
ACTTATTTATCAGATTATCAACCGCCTGATTATCACGTTGAGTCGATTGATCTCCATTTTGATTTACACGAAACCCAAACGGTGGTGAAATCAAAGTTGTCAATCACTAAACGGGTTAATGGCTCGCAAACGCCGCCTTTGATATTAAATGGTGATGCGTTGCAACTGAAGGCCGTTACCCTCAATGGCACAATACTGTCTTCAACGGATTATCAGTTAAACGAGGAAACTCTGATTATCCATCAGGTGCCAGAGGCCTTTGAATTAGAAATCGAAACCGAAATTAACCCTGAAACTAATGCTGCTTTAAGTGGTTTATATCTCTCAGGGGGCAATTTTTGTACGCAATGCGAAGCGGAAGGCTTTCGACGTATTACTTATATGTTCGATCGGCCTGATGTGATGGCGCGTTATACGACAACTATTGTGGCTGATGAGGCCCGTTATCCGGTGTTACTGTCCAATGGCAATTGGTGTGGTGGAGGTAAAGTAGACGCTAATCCTAAGCGTCATTGGGCTAAATGGGCTGATCCGTTTCCAAAACCGACTTATTTATTTGCTTTAGTCGCTGGCGATTTAGCACACATTGAAGATCAGTTTGTCACGCAATCAGGGCGTGAAGTGACTTTGCAGATTTATGTGCAATCGCACAATATTGATAAATGTCAACATGCGATGCAGTCTTTGAAAAAGGCGATGCGATGGGATGAAGAAGTGTATGGGCGCGAATACGATTTGGATATTTATATGATCGTCGCCGTTGATGATTTCAATATGGGCGCGATGGAAAACAAGGGCCTGAATGTGTTTAATTCCAAATATGTTCTCGCTAAGCCCGAAACCGCGACAGATGCCGATTATGAAAACATCGAAGCTGTGATCGCGCATGAGTATTTTCATAACTGGTCAGGAAATCGGGTGACGTGTCGAGATTGGTTCCAATTGAGTTTAAAAGAAGGCTTCACCGTCTTTCGCGATCAAGCCTTTACCGCTGACATGACTTCTCGTGCCGTGAAACGCATTCACGATGTCAATTTATTACGCATCCATCAGTTTCGAGAAGATTCTGGTTCGATGGCCCATCCCGTTCGGCCCGATAGCTATGTTGAAATTGATAACTTTTATACCGTCACGGTTTATGAAAAAGGGGCCGAAGTGGTGCGTATGCTCCACCGTTTGTTAGGCGCTGAACAATTCCGCAAAGGGACTGATCTGTATTTTAAACGGCATGATGGGCAAGCGGTGACGACTGACGATTTTGTCAAAGCGTTAGAAGACGCGAATCAAATTGATTTGATTCCCTTTCGCTTGTGGTATACACAAGCCGGTACACCTGAATTAGAGATCAACCGGTATTATAACGCCGATGCCAAAACCTACACCTTGACAGTGAAACAAAGTTGTCCAAGCACCCCTGGGCAACCGGATAAAAAACCGTTTATGATGCCGCTGGCGATAGGGTTATTGGATAAACAGGGGCGAGAGATGCTTTTGCAATTGGCCGGTGAATCAGAAGCGATTGAGGGCACACGGGTATTGGTTTTGACTGAAGCGGAGAAATCATTCACCTTTGAAAATATCAGCGAACAGCCGATACCGTCAGTGCTGCGTGGCTTTTCTGCCCCCGTGAAACTGAAGATCGATTTAAGCGATGACGAACGCTATTTCTTGATGAAACACGACAGCGATGAGTTTAACCGCTGGGAAGCGGGGCAACAATTGGCGGTTAAAATCATGACCGCGTTGGTTGAAAACGTTCATCAAAACAAGGCCTTACAAGTACCCGATGCGTTTATCGACGCTTATCAACAGATTTTGAATGATCAGCACTTGGATAAAGCCTTGATATCACAGGCCCTCAGTTTGCC
>JAYQWI020001238.1:0-15176 GCA_035871815.2 Candidatus Parabeggiatoa communis | reverse complement strand
TTGAATCACTAAACTGGCCGACGTATGCTGAACAAATAGCGTGCATAAGCCTTCAGTGATGCCCGTTTCACGAACAACATTGGCAACTTGTTGAGTAAAATCAAAAAGCCCTTGATGGGACGAAGAGTCGTTAATCCTTTTAACAGGCATAATGATATAATGCGTTAAAAATTGAATGATTTTCTTATGATAACATAAAGGGGTAGGTTTCTTATACTGCCATTCTCCAAACCTCTTATCCCCTATCCATTAATGGCTTATGATTTTGCCACCCATGCTATAGATATTCAGATTTATTATTTTCAAATTCGGTGCCAAGTAGAGACGCACGGCCGTGCGTCTCTATCAATGCTTTTAGCATTTAATAATTAATTATTAACCATTTATTATTGAGAATCAAGCTTCTAACAATCCGCCGCGGATAGCCAGTCGTGTCACTTCTGAAATATTGGAAACATTCAATTTCTTTTTAAGATGGGTATAATGATGTCCAACTGTTTTAGAACTCAGGTTCAGTATCTCAGCAATGTCGTTAACAGTTTTGCCTTCAGCTAATAACAAAAAGACTTCAAATTCGCGTGGTGATAATTGTTTAAATAAAGGATTCTCGCCCGTAGATTGTTTATGAGCTACTAAATAAGATTGCATCTCTTGCCCAATAAACGTTTTACCTTGAGCAACGTGTCGCACGGCTTCAACCATCACTTTCGCCGCACTGCGCTTAGTAATATAACCCAGTACGCCTTCATCCAAGGTGCGGGTTAAAAAGATTTCATTTTCGTGTACACTGAAAACTAAAATGCGTGCCGTATTATCGTAGTAGCGGATTTTTCTAATCGCTTCTAAACCGCCTATCCCCGGCATAGATAAATCCATGATAACCACATCCGGTTTCTGCTTCACATAACTGCTGTAAGCTTCCTCACCACTGCCGGCTTCTGCAAGAATTTTAATGTCCAGCGTGTTTTCTAACAGGCGACGATAGCCCGCCCGCACCACTTCATGATCATCAACTAATAAAACTTGAATCGTATTCATGTCCATTTACTCTGTTTTTGTAAATAAGTTTCCCCAATCGGAATCGTGAAAGTGATTTTAACCCCTTTTCCCGGTGTACTGTCTAACTGCCATTTTCCATCTAAAGCTTGAGCCCGTTCACGCATCCCTATCAAACCTAATCCACGTTTATGCTGATTCTGATTCAAACCACAACCATCATCTTGGACACAAAGCGTCAACCTTTCACTCACCTTATCGTTGTGCAAGCGGATAGACACATGAGATGCTTGTGCATATTTTGCGATATTCGTCAAAGATTCCTGCACAACGCGATAAAGGTGAATATTAATCGTCTCACCCAAATGATGCAAATCACCTTTTGCGAGAAAGTGACAAGGCGTTTGATGACGCACCTCCCAAGTCGCCAGATAATCTCGCAATGTTTCCACTAAACCTAATTCATCCAAACCACTTGGACGTAATTGTCGCATCAGCGTATGGACAACATCGTAGACATGCGAAGAAACAGACAAAATAGCCTCCCCACTCAGTACAATGTTTTTCAACTGATTGATTCCAATATCTTGCTGTGCCAATTCCACTATCGCCTCCGCATCCGCTTGAATGGCTGTGAGATATTGACCAAATTCATCATGTAATTCCCTCGCCAACAGTCTGCGTTCATCTTCTTGAATCGCCATATAACGAGAAATCAGGAAACGATTATCATCTAACAAGCGTAACGTTTCAACCTGTGTTTTTTGATTATCCTCCAACAAGCATAACATTTTTGTATAAGCCCGTTGATTTTCTTCTAATAAGCTCAAGGTTTTCTCCTGAGCTACCTTATGTTCAGTGATATCTTGCAATACACAAAATATTTGGACAATTTGACCGCTATTATCCCTCACCGTTTCGCCCAAAGCCTGAATAGAACGTATTTTACCCGATTCCTGCACAATGCGATGTTCAAGACTATAAGATTCACCCTCACGCATTGCCTTTTGAATCGCATTAGAAACCCGCTCCCGATCTGCCGGATGAACACAGTTTAAAAAGAACGCATAATCGGATATGAGCGACTGTGGCTGAAAGCCTAAAATTCGATATCCTTCATCCGAACAGTCAAAATGCGGGTTAACAATATCCCAACACCAGTTACCGACACAGGCAATACGTTGCGCTTTAGCAAGACGGCCCTCGTTTTCAGACACCTTAGCATAGAAAGTTTGCAACGCTTTAAGCTTATTATTAATCGCCCTAGCTAATTCAGCCAACTCATCATTTTCCCTCACCGTCACTGTCGAAAGTTCGTCAGTGGTATCCAGAAGCCTCACTTCATAACTTAAACTCGCCAAGCGTCTTAAAACCAAGCGATCAAATAACCACGGAATAAGGCCTGCAAAAATCAGCGCAAACCCCAAGATAAAGCCACTGATATAACGTAAGCCAGTCAAACCCTGTTGATAAATTTCCCTCTGCATCCTCACCCGTAATAATAGCGCCGGTTCATCATAGATATCGTTAAGCAATAGATAGCCCGCAATACGATCACTACTCAAAATCTGTACCACCGTCTCTTGACGCTCAAATGCCGGATAAGCTTTAGCAAAATCATCCGATAACACCTGGTTATCAAGCCGTTGGAAGCTCACTGATAAAAAACTTAACTCGCTCAAGCGTCGCATAGCCTTTTTATCCAAAGCGCGTCCCATAATCAACGTCCCACGACTCGGCCCCTCATCCTCACTGGTTAAAATAGGATAACTGGCAACCCACATCACCTCATCGGGTAACAACAACAAACCCCTCAGTTTATCGCCCCTCTTAACCAAGCCTTCAGAACCCAAATGATTCAGCAAACTCGCATCAAGCGGTTCAAGTTGCCCAAGGTTCGCATCATAAGCCTGCCCGAACAGCATCTCAGCCTTGCTATCCAGCAAAGCTAAAAAACGCAGATTAAGAGATTCAAAAGTCGTCTCCAGCAAATTGGAAGTAATATAGGCCTCATCGCGTGTTTTCATATAAGCATAAGTATCATCCCAAGCGCCATAATCACTGGCTTCAACCGATAAATTCTCCAATTCCTGAGATAACAACTTGCTCAAACGAGTCAAATTTTTTTCAACCCCCTGAGCTTCTAAATCCGTAAAACCTTTTAACAAAATAGTCGAAGATACGCTCAGTAATAACAGCAAAAGGCCTACTAAAGCACCGCCCACTAACCACAACGTTTTCTGCCGTAAAGTCATATCAATTATTAATTATCAATTATCAGATGTAAGATGGGCTTTATATTTGTTGCCCAGCGTCTCGCTAAAGTTGTCGGTATGCAAAGATTGTTGCCCAGCGATTTAATATTATCTCGGGCAGACACGCAGGTATGCCCCTACAAGTACCACATATTTAAAGGGCTGTAGGGGCGAACATAAGTGTTCGCCCTGCTTAACTTTTCAGGTCAATAATTTCAGAAGGGCAAACACGCCGGTCTGCCCCTAGAATACGATTTCATGTAGTGGCGAACCTTTGTTATCGCCCTTATTGCGGAATTTATTTTTCTGAACATAGGTGAACTGGTGAGTGGGGAAGGTGTGATAGGCTTGCCTTATGCGTTTTATATCGCGAGCAATAAAAAATACGATATTGACATTATGGAGTATTTCTGATGATGTGACAGCAGACTTTGTTATCCGTTTTTTAAGAAGGCAGGTTATGGGACAAGTAGAGGCTTTGACGGAGCGCGAGTTTTTAAAAAGGGGAAAACCTTACAAGGAAGCTGCGTATTGGACAGCGTTTGTGTTGTATGGCGTTTAATCCTGGAAACGACAAACCTGACAGGTTTTAAAAACCTGTCAGGTATAAAGATCACAGATTCTTACACTGCGCAGCTATCCTCATCCGTAACGCATTGAGTTTTATAAACCCTTCCGCATCCTGTTGATTATAGGCCCCTTCATCATCTTCAAAAGTCGCAATACTGGTATCAAAGAGACTGTTGCTTTCAGAAACGCGCCCCGTCACAATCACATTACCCTTGTAGAGTTTTAAACGGACTTTACCGTTAACATGAACTTGCGAAGCATCAATCATATCTTGCAACAACTTGCGTTCTGGACTCCACCAGTAGCCGTTATAAATCAAAGTCGCATAACGTGGCATTAATTCGTCTTTCAAATGCGCCACTTCACGATCTAAAGTAAGGGATTCTATAGCCCGGTGGGCTTTGAGTATCACCGTACCCCCAGGGGTTTCGTAGCACCCTCGCGATTTCATGCCCACATAACGGTTTTCAACCAAATCCAGTCGTCCAATCCCATTTTCCCCCGCGACTTGATTTAAATAAGCCAACACTTGAGCCGGTGTCATGACTTGCCCGTCGATTTTGATAATATCGCCTTTAGCAAATTCTAATTCTAGCGTTGTTGGTTTATCAGGGGCCTTTTCGGGGGAACGTGTCCAACGCCAGATATCCTCATCAGGTTCTGCCCACGGATTTTCAAGGATGCCCCCTTCATAAGAAATATGCAGCAAATTGGCATCCATTGAATAAGGCGATTGTTTGCCGCGCTTCATTTCAATCGGAATACTATGCTGCTCCGCGTAGGCTAAAAGTTTTTCGCGTGAATTTAAATCCCATTCACGCCAAGGGGCTATGATTTTAACATCCGGTTTGAGGGCATAAGCGCCTAATTCAAAACGCACTTGATCATTGCCCTTACCTGTGGCCCCATGCGAAATGGCATCGGCCCCAGTTTGATTCGCAATATCCACTAAATATTTAGCAATTAAGGGACGCGCAATGGAAGTGCCGAGCAAATATTCGCCTTCATAAATGGCATTGGCGCGAAACATCGGAAAAACGTAATCGCGCACAAATTCCTCGCGCAAATCTTGGATATAAATCTCTTTAACACCAAATGTTTGCGCTTTAGCACGGGCAGGCTCAAGTTCCTCACCTTGCCCAATGTCCGCAGTAAACGTCACCACTTCACAGTGGTATTCATCTTGTAACCATTTGAGAATAATAGAAGTATCCAAACCGCCCGAATAGGCGAGTACCACTTTTTTAATATCAGCCATGTCAGTTATCAGTTATCAGTTATCAGTTATCAGTTATCATCAATTATCAAAAGCCGTTGCAAAACGGCACAGTTTCTTGGGAACAGGGTATCAAAATGAGTTTGGCAAGAGGCTCATCAATTATCAACGCTCAGTGGATTTGATCATGCCAAGCAATCAGATTTTTGACCAATTCTTGCGAAATGTGATCAAAATGGTTGCCATATCCAACTGCAGTGTTGGCTTCTTTCACTTTTCCATTAATGGCGAGTTGAATAATGTTTTCAGCTTCATAATGAAATTCATTGTGTAAGTGGATAACCGGTTGATAATGTTCGTATGTGTTGAGTATGTC
The DNA here is from genome assembly GCA_035871815.2 of Candidatus Parabeggiatoa communis. Taxonomy (GTDB): domain Bacteria; phylum Pseudomonadota; class Gammaproteobacteria; order Beggiatoales; family Beggiatoaceae; genus Parabeggiatoa; species Parabeggiatoa communis. The sequence continues at coordinate 9,763 of JAYQWI020001238.1, read as the reverse complement.
AGCTTGTTCTTTAAGCCACTGTCCAAATTGACAATGTTTAGCATCAATATCATATTCACTTTTACCACTATCAATAATTTCACGCAATCGCTTTTTCCAAGCGGTATGTACGACAATTGCTTGATAAAGGGTATTAGCAATTTGACTCATAAGCGTTTTTCTCGTGTGCTTTAAGTTTTGTAATGGCGCATTGTTTTTTCCCCTTGTCCAGTTTTAAATGTTGACTGTTATCAAATATCACTTCAAAATCAAGCTGGATTTTCCTATTAGGCCATTCCAAAAAAATAAAATACCCAAAACAACCACACTACTCTAAGCATACAAATCTTATGTTACAAACTGTCTGCTCACGCTTCGCGCAGAGCGGCAGAGAATGAAAGAAGATTGATTAAAGGTGTGGGTATTTTAATTTTCTGGAGTTACCTTATTAAACCGTCAATAACGGCGTTATGATAAAAAATAGTTATCATTTTAATAGACTTCATACGGTTTATCGGGCTGTTGACTCTTCCTGATAATTGTTCATTATTTCCTTGTTCCTAATGACTTTGAGCGTCATTCAATTCCATTAGAACCGATTATTTCCTTATGTCGTAATTCGCCTTGAATTTATTCTTCCAATAGCAGACGCATCACATCGACCTTCATCCAATAAAAAATTATCCAAGCAGCATCATAAAACAAATTTTGGCCGATTGTAAATTTAATTCGTTTATTCGAGTAATTTGCTACGCTGAACGACGTTTCGTTGTACTTGAGTAATGCATTGTACTTAGGCGGAAATTGAATAATGACTATGATGACATCACAGCGTTTGACTTGCACCCATCCACACGGTACCCATAACATCGCTTACACCCAATGGGGAGAAGCTGATAATCCACAAGTCTTGTTTTGCGTACATGGTTTTACGCGCAACAGTCGGGATTTCGATGACTTAGCGGCCGCTTTGGCTTCGGATTATCGCGTCTTATGTCCTGATCTTGTTGGACACGGCGACAGTGATTGGTTAAGCCATCCAAAAGATTACCAATATTCCCAATATCTCGCAGATATGTTAGGCTTATTAGCGCATTTGAATTTGAGCAGCGTCAATTGGCTTGGCACTTCAATGGGGGGATTGATTGGCATGTCGTTAGCCGTGCAGCCTCAATCACCCATTAAACGTTTAATACTTAACGATATAGGGCCCGCTATTCCTAAAAAATTAATAGGGTTTTTTAATATCTTTAAACAACCACAGCACATCTTTAGCAACTTGTTTGAAGTTGAACAATTTTTGCGCGGTTATGCTCAAGTCGGCCAATTAACGGATGCTCAATGGCAACATCTGATCCAACATAGTACACGAATTGCCGAAGAGGGCAGCTATCGCCTCGCATTTGATTCTCATATTTTTAAACTATTTCAATCTATTACAAAGAAAAATGTCGATTTGTGGTCAATTTGGGAAGCCGTATCTTGTCCCGTATTATTGTTACATGGCAAACAGTCAGCACTCTTAACAACAAAAACCATTACCCGAATGCGAGTGAGTCATCCTAACATGCAAGTCATCACATTTCCGGGGATTGGGCATGCGCCCGCTTTGATGAATAAAGAACAAATTCAAATAGTTAAACAATGGTTGCGGATGCATGGGGCTTGCCACCACCATGCTAAAAGAGCGAAACCCTAGCGGGTTATATACTTAGCATTGTCATAAGGTCGCTATTATTAACAGCCAACAGCGGGCATCAGTTGTCTGAAAGCTCAAGTCAGGTGGTGGTGACTAAATACCAACCCAAAATTTTCGAGTGAGCGTAATCGCGACCTTATAACGGTGGAAAGTATAAGTTAAGTTTTGATATCGATGCTTGAGGTTTAAGCCAGCCAGCTTCTCAGGTGAAAAACATTTTTCACACACGCTCTTAGAATATACCCCCCTGTTTTGATAACTGATAACTGATAACTGATAACTGATAACTGAACACCGCCGATTATAGAAAAAACGATGAGTACAAAAACACTCTATGAATTTTTAGGAATTGAGCCTGAAGCTACGCCGGAGGAAATTAAAGCAGCGGCTCAATATTTAGTTAATAAATTTCATCCGAGCAAATTTCCAGACAATCAACGGGTTGTCGCTCGTGTCAAAAAAATTAAACAAGTTTACAACATACTGGGTAATCCACAAAAACGGGCGGCTTATGATGCCGTATTAGCTAAAAAAATGGCGGAAATGGCACCACCGCCTTCGCCCAAAACGCCAAAAATTCCGTTGCTTGGTAGGCAAAAACGGACGGTTGCTAAAAAACCGGCCCAAGCTGCGCCTAAAGCTGCGCCAAAGCGAAGACAGCCCGTTCAAGTCGCGCCAAAACCTTCAAAGCCGCTAGAAAAAACACCTCAAAAAACACTTGTTAGAGATGAAGAAAAGATTACTAAAAGCCAGGCAATGACTGAACAGAAAGCCTCTCGTCCTCAAATTCACGGCTGGAATTATTTGTTATCACTTTTTTTTATCAGTCTTTCAACTTATTTTTTATTTATCGAACCGGCCGATTTAACGGAAATTGTTACTCAAGTTGATTTTTTGCAAGGCCAGTTATGGTGTATCAATATCGGTTTGCAAGCTATTTTGGGATTAAGTTTATTAATGTTGCTGTACACGGTGTTTCGGCAATTAACCCAAAGACAAAAAGCCTTTTATGATAAGCCAAATGAAGCGATCCTGAAAACGCCGCCCACATCAACTCCGGCCGTCGATCAAAAAAAGCCTGGAGTGACTGCTTCAAAAGCATCCGGTACGATGCCTCAAAAAAAGCAAGAGGCCAAGGCTTCAAAAGCGTCAGCTACGACGACACCTCAAACAGAAGATACGGGGCAAGAAAAGGGTGAACACATTGTCCAACGTACCCATATTCATTGGTTAAAGCATATCATCGCTTTACTACTGATACTGATTCCTGTTTATTTAGCGTTTGCTCCCAGAGTCTTGAAACAGTCGCTGCTTCAAAGTGAGTTTTGGCAAGACAAAATAATCTATATCAACTGGACGTTACAGGGACTTTTTTTAGTGGGTTGCTTGATATTGCTGCATACCGTGTTTTTACACATTATCAGTTTGTTCAGGAAAGTTTTCCATCGTGATAATAAACAGAATGATGCAACGCCTGTCATCAAAAAGAACAAGAGCGAGCCACAAGATAAGAAAGGCTTTAAACACGAAGCACCACTTAAAAAAAACAGCATTGAGCAACAAGACGGAAAAAAACAGAGTTCTCGCAAGTATGGGTTAGGTTATTTAATCGCTTTACTGCTGATGGCTATGCCCATTTATTTCTTATTTATTGATCCCAAGTTTTTAAAAAGAATAATCGTTCAATTTGATTTTTTGCAAGAGAGACTGTTTTATATCAGCCTCAGTTTGCAAGCCCTTTTAGTGACGAGTGTTTTGATATTGTTAATAACTTTGTTTCAACACTTGAATGCCATTTTGAAGAGAAAGGCTTTGAAGAAAGTTGAAGCAACCTCCAAAATACCAGCCGTTCCAGAACAATCGGCAGTTGACAAGACTTTAGCCAAAGCGACGGTCAAGCAACCTGCTTTGACACCTCAACAGCGGCCAGCGGTAAATCGAACAAAACCTGCGACTGAAGGTTTAACCCGAACAAGCGGCACCGCTAAGGCCGCAGCAACAACCCGGCCTCAACAGCGGCCACCTGCAAATCGACAAAGGCCTGAAACGGCTAGTTTAAACCAAACGGCGAGCAATCTCTCTAAGCAAGCTATCGAACAGCTTCAACACAAAGCGGCGAGTTTAGAAAAACAAACGGCTGTGGTTGAAAGCCAAAAACCAGCAAAACCCACTGCCTCAAAAAGGCAAACTACGATTTCACCTCAACAAACGCAAAAATCAGCCGAAACACAAGCAAAAGCCCTTGAGGCTATTATGAAGAAAAAGGCGCTTGCCGCCAAGTCTCAGCCAGAACAAGAAGCTAAAATGCAGGCTGAAAAAATTTTATACCGGGCGGATATTCATGGCTTTGGTTCTTTTAAAGCCATATTATTTATAGGTATACCCACTTATTTATTATTAACCGATCCCGCTTTTTTAAAGCAGTATCTGAGCCAAGTTGATTTTTTGCAAGAACAACTCCAATATGTGAACATCACTTTATTGGTTATGGTGAGCGTGGGTGTCTTGATGTTGCTACATGCGTTATTGCAACAATTCACGACAACGTTAATGATAACCTCCCAACGAATAGTTTCTCGATTTGGGTTATTTTCAATAAAACAGGTTGAAATAACGCATGAGCAATTTGAACAGATTAACGTGAAACAAGGCCTGTTAGGCTATATATTAGGTTATGGTACACTCAAAATAAGCGGTTTGAAAGGTAAAAGTGTTGGTGGATTAAAAATCAAGGTTAGCCATGTTGCCTCGCCTAAACAATTTGAAAAACGCTTGATGCGTATTATCAAAAATAGTGCTTACCATCAAATTTAAGCAATAAGGGCGAACACGTAGCTTCGCCCCTACGGGCGAAATGTAGGGGTGAACCTTTGTTATCGCCCTTTTGAAAATAATCGCTCGTAGGGGCGAACCTGCGTGTTTGCCCTAAAGTTTGCACGCCCTATTCTTCAACTTTATAAAAACGACTTTAAAAGGAAATACTATGCGCCCAAGTGGTAGAGCCCCTAATGAACTTCGGGAAATTACGCTAACTCGTCATTACACCCAACACGCGGAAGGTGCCGTTTTAGTAGAATTTGGAAATACTAAAGTGATTTGCACCGCCAGTGTTGAAGAACGTGTTCCTCGGTTTATGAAAGATAAAAAAAGAGGTTGGGTGACAGCAGAATATGGCATGTTACCTCGCTCTACTCACAGTCGTCTATCACGCGAGGCAAGCAGTGGCCGTCAAGGTGGGCGCACTTTAGAAATTCAACGTCTGATTGGACGTTCACTACGAGCCGCTGTCGATTTAAAAGCTTTAGGAGAACGGACAATCACGCTTGATTGTGATGTGATTCAAGCCGATGGTGGCACACGCACTGCCGCTATCACGGGTAGCTATGTCGCACTCGTTGATGCCATACACTATTTACTGAAAAAGAAAATGCTGAAAAAAAACCCGATTCATGGGGCTATTGCAGCCATTTCTGTGGGTATTTATCAAGGCGTACCCATTTTAGATTTAGACTACAAAGAAGATTCCGACGCAGAAACCGATATGAATATCGTTATGAACGACGGGCAAGGCTACGTTGAAATTCAAGGCACTGCCGAAGGGCATGCTTTTCGCGAAAATGAATTACAAGCCATGTTAGCCCTCGCTAAAGAGGGCATAAGCCAATTACTGGAGAAGCAAAATGCGGCTTTAGGTTTGTAGGATGGGTAGGCGGGCCTCAATGTTATTAAGTTAAGGGCAGACACGCAGCTCAGCCCTACAAAACCCCGCGTATTATGTGATTGTAGGGGCGAACCTGCGTGTTCGCCCAGTCAAACTCTAAAAATCCAAAATGATAAGTTTATATCCTGATATTGAAGCTGATGCCACTCACCATATTGCTGTCGGACAAACGCATGTCTTAACGGTAGAAGAGTGTGGAAACCCAGACGGTATTCCCGTTATCTTTTTGCATGGCGGCCCAGGATCACATTGTAAACCCAAGCATCGTTCTTTTTTCAACCCGAGCGCCTATAGGATAATCTTATTTGATCAACGTGGTGCTGGGCGATCTACGCCGAGGGGTAGTCTGAACGATAATACCACTTGGAACTTGCTGGCTGATCTGGAAACAATTAGAAAAGAACTCTCTATCAATAAATGGGTGATATTTGGCGGTTCTTGGGGAGCCACTTTAGGGTTATTGTACGCCCAACAATACCCTGATAACGTGCTAGGCCTCATTTTGCGCGGCATTTTCTTAGCGAGAGAAGATGATATTGACTGGTTTTATGGTAATAAAGGTGTCAATCGCTTCTTTCCTAAGCAATGGCAAGCCTTTACACAAGTTTTACCTAAAGACGGCCATTGGGTTCATCTCTTAGCGATTTATTACGAACATCTAACGAGTCAAAATAGCACAGTCGCTCATGCAGCCGCTTTAGCTTGGGCCGCGTGGGGAGGCTGTGTAGTCAGTTATGGACAGTTTGCGGAACCAACAGACTCTTCTCAAACTCTGCTAAATGAAGCCCGTATTGAATGCCATTACATGTTTCATAACTGTTTTATTGAAGAAAATCAATTGTTAAGGGATATTGAAAAAGTAGCGGATATTCCAGCTATTCTTGTTCATGGGCAACAAGATTTAGTCTGTCCCCTAGAAAGTGCTTATCTCCTAGAGCAAAACTGGCCAGCGGCACAATTAAAAGTGATACCAGCAGGTGGACATTTAACCCATGATCCAGACATGATATCAGCATTGGTTGAAGCCACTGATGACATGGTTAAATTGCTCGCCTTATGAGATAACAGATTGACGATGTGAATTAAGAATGAAAACTGAAAGGGCGTAATTATCTGAAAGAGTGGTGTTAATCATGACAATCAGTCTAATCTGTGTTCGATTCTCTTTAAATAACTAACTTCTTTAAATAACCAAAATTGATTTAGAGTCATAATGAAAATATTAGTCAGTAACGATGATGGCTATCAAGCGCCAGGTATTGTTTGTTTAGTCGAAACCTTACAAAAATTTGCGGATGTCACGGTCGTTGCACCAGATCGTAATAAAAGTGGGGCCAGTAATTCTCTGACACTCGGGTATCCCCTTCGCGCTAAACAAGCCGAGAATGGCTTTATTTATATTGATGGTACACCGACAGATTGTGTACATCTTGCCATCACCGGGCTACTTGACAGTGAACCTGACATGGTAGTGTCGGGTATAAATGCCGGGCCTAATTTAGGCGATGATGTGATTTACTCAGGCACCGTTGCCGCCGCGATGGAAGGTCGTTTTTTAGGCCTACCAGCGATGGCTGTTTCCATAACGAGTTTCAACCCTCATTATTATCAAACCGCCGCACTCGTCGTGGAATCTTTATTAGCTCGTCTACAAAACGATAATTTACCCTTACCGGCTGATAGCATTTTAAATGTTAACGTTCCCGATTTGCCTTTAGAAAAATTAAAGGGTATGCGGATTACTCGTTTAGGCAGTCGCCACCGCGCCGAACCGGCCATTAAAAGTGAAGATCCACAGGGAAGTCCGATTTACTGGGTAGGGCTCGCCGGCCCAGAACAAGATGCCGGGCCAGGTACCGATTTTGATGCCATTAATCAAGGCTTTGTATCAATAACCCCCTTACAGGTTGATTTAACGCGCCATTCAGCTTTAGAAAAACTAGAAGAATGGTTGGTAAAATAAATTAAGTACTGAAGCACAAATAAACAGGTATTTTACCGCAAAGGGCCGCTTCTGGTTGCTTCTATTAAAATACCTGAAAATTTATGGTTCAGTACTTATTAGTTCTCTTCATAGAGCTCTTTAGCGTCTTTAGGTTTATATCTGATAACTGATAACTGATAATTGATAACTGATAACTGATAACTGATAACTGATAACTGATAACTGATAACTGATAACTGATAACTGATAACGGTTACAACCTAGCCCGCAAAGCGTCTCTATCTACCCACCAATCATCTTGTACCATAACATTCAGCACTTGTGCTAAACGCCCCAGAAAATCGTCTGGGGAATCCAATTCAAGTTGTGTCACCCAAGCCTCAAAATCAGTTTGGTTTTCCACATTGCTATGACGACGCGCTACTTTTGCTAATAATTGGTTTGTAAAAAATAAGAGATTCTCACGATCGGGTTCTTTAGCACGTAAATCGACGATGTAATGGGCGGCGGCGGCAGCAACGGCTGCACCGTCTGAATCGGTAGGCGTTTCGTCAACCAGATGTTCTAACATAACGGCGCTGATTTCGGGATCGATGGGAAAAGTGACAGCAAGCCAAACACCATTACCCAAGGCGACTAACGAATCGTGTTGTTCAGCTTCAAACATCACGTCACAAGCCAGTACTGCGCTTTCCCAGTCTTCTGCTGAACCAAAGATTTGAAAAGCTTGTTGCCCTAATTGCCAAGCCTCGAATTGTCTTTGCAGTTCTAAGCAGGTGCGTCCAGACTCTAATAACAATTCGGCCCGTTTGAGAATATCATTGTCAGACAATTGAGCCATTTTTTTATCAAGTTCTACCAATTTTCGTTCTAAGACTTCACTGGCAACTTGTACATCTTCGGCATCTTCGGCGCCTTGTATAGAGGGATTGATATTTAAATATTTCATAGTGTTATGAACTTTCGGGCTTCTTATCCATAAAAAGGGTAATCACAAGGGATTGCCCCTACAAAAATAGATTTCACGCTCAAGTTTCGCGGAGCGAAACTTGAGCGTGAAATATAAAATGAGAAAAAGGGCAACCACAAGGGATTGCCCCTACAAAAATCCAAAATTAGCCAGGCATAATGTCACGAAAACTACGAATAGCCTGAAATTCTTCAACGGCTTTAGGCGGTGATTGAGAATCGGGTTGATAAATGGCTAACAACTGATGAATACCGTAATCTGTTGCGGAACGTAATACAGGCAAACTGTCATCAATAAATAACGTCCGGCTAGGATTAAAGGGTTCAATGTGTTGTAGTTTATCCCAAAATGCACTCGCTTCTTTAGGCAAGCCAAGCTGATGGGCGGAGACAATGTGATCAAAATGATGAGCCAATTGAGTACGTTGCATTTTTAAAGACAAACTTTTGTAATGGGCATTCGTCACCAAAACAGTCCGTTTTTGCTGTTCACGTAAAAAGTCTAAAAAATCAATAACATGAGGATGAACGGCGATCCGATGAGCGACTTCTTCCTCAAGCAGGGCGACATCCATTTCCAATTCGTCAGTCCAATAATCGACACTATACCATTCAAGTGTGCCTAGCACTTCAGTATAGCGGTTTAATAAAATATTTTTCGCTTCATCAAAAGACACTTGATAGTGTTCAGCGTAACGTTGCGGCAAATGTTTTAGCCAAAATTGATTATCATGATTGAGATCTAATAAAGTACCGTCCATATCTAAAAAAACGGTATCAATCTGATGCCAATTGACTAGGGGATGCGTTTGTGATGACATTTAAATCGGTATAATCCTCTATTTTTCATAAGGACAATAACCACAATCTTATGACGGGATGCTGCCATTGTACTCTTATATCATTCAACTCGTCAGCTTAGTCTCTATTGCTTACTTGGCGAGCCGTTTTTGGCTGCCAGAAACACAGATATTACTCTGGACAACAGCCCTACTTATTTTATTGAATTATAGTCTATCGCTAAGCAACCTATTTAAGAATTTGAGGAAATATGTCAAAGATGAATGGAAAGATGAGCTATGTCCTAATCCAGAAACCTTCCAAACTCCTGTTCGGAAGAATCAGGCTTGCTTGGATTGGATCTGACCTGACAATGCTATAAAAAGTATTTTAATTGGTTAGTCACCAAATAACAAAGCATGAATGAACATGTCAACCAAACCCCCCGCCATCCGAAACGCCTATCAAAAATACGGTGTTCAAACGTTTTATCAACACTTTGGAGACACCTATCGCAATCCCCACGAAGCGTCGATTATCAAAGTGATTGAAGCCATGCTATCCGTATGTCGGCCTGATTTTTCTAAAGTATTAGATTTAGCCTGTGGAAGTGGGGAAGTCACACTGGCACTCAAAGCATTAGGCTATAACAATGTAGAGGGAATTGAAC
>JAYQWI020001237.1:0-2862 GCA_035871815.2 Candidatus Parabeggiatoa communis | reverse complement strand
TTCCCGATTGGGTTAAATACATTTCACGCAGAGCCGCAGAGCCGCAGATGAGAAAAGAGAGGTTTCTACCGCTGGCTTGTCTAACCCTTAATTCAATCTTCTCTCATTCTCTGCGTCTCTGCGGCTCTGCGTGAGCCTAATTTTAATTTCTATCACGGAGTCGTCATTAATTTAATGGATAATGAAGAAGAAAGCAACGAAAAGACACTCTGGCATCAGATTCTGGGTCGAATTTTTAAAGACTTGCTAACCCCATTAAGGATCACCGTTTCAACCGATGTTAAGGTGATGATTAAGGCACCAGAGGCCGATATTGTGTTATTAAGACGAGAAGATCGCTTTTGGACAAAAGAACAAAGGGAACGCTTACCTGATGGGATAAGAGACAGTAGCGCATCTCAGATTTTAATTGAATTTAAAGCGACTGAATCCCTCTCAAAAGACACCTTTATTCAAGCCGGTGCCTACGAGTATTTTTACAAACAATCACAAAAATTAAGCGATGAAGAAATACAAACTTTTGTGATTTGTGCAATACAGCCTCAAAAAGCCAATCGGGAGCAATACGGTTATACAATCCAAGTACAACCTGGCGTATATCAAAGTGATAATATTACTTTGAAGCCTATTACTTTGATTTCACTTAACGAATTACCTGATGAACTTCATAATGCTTGGGTAACATGCTTAGCCAGTAAAAAACTGAAACGATTTAAAGCCTTTACCTTGTTAAACTCAGAAGGCTTCAAATTAATACCAATGCATTTCAAATGGTTTTTACTTGAGTTATGGCAATTGATCTCAACAAAAGGAGATGATGACATGGCACTGAATTTAAGCCCTCAAGAGATAAAGAAAATGGGGGAAATGTGGGGAACTAACCTATTTACCCCTGAGGAATTTAAACGCCTTCTTTCGACAATACCAGCAGAAGAACGCTTAAAGGGGCTGAAAACAGAAGAACGGTTCATAGGCCTGAAACCCGAGGAAAGACTCGCTGGCTTATCCCTCTCTGAAATGGAAGAACTTGAAAAAAAGCTCAAAGAAGCGAAACAAAAGAAAAAAGGGTAAGGGTAATGAGATCATTGGAAAAACCTTGGTTATAACGCGGGGGGCTAGGGATTTCGGTTGCTTTTATGTTTATTTATAACGCAAGAGGCGCAAGAGGCGCAAGAGGAGCAAGAGATGATTCTATTTCTCTTGACAACAACCCTCTTTAGCGTCTTTAGCGTCTTTAGCGTCTTTAGCGTTTATTTTTTCATTAATAAAAAAAGGAGGTTCATTATGAACGTCAAAAATAGGATGAGACGCAGTCTCATCGCGGCTACACTGATGCCTTTGGCATCTTGGGCGGCACCGCCGGAAGTGGTTTTGAAGTGTGAGAATACTTACAACGAACCTGCTGAACTCTGGGTGGTGAGATGCAATGTCGATGAGTCTTATGGAAACATAGCAAAGTTTGATTGGGAACTAGAACCGCTTGAGGGAATAGTAGAGGGGCCAATCAATAACGGAAATTCTTATGCCTTTTCCGCACCGCCGGGAAACAGCTACACCATCACGATCAAGGTGACAAATAATGACGGTGAAACGGCAAGCGACTCAAAAAGCATGAAACTGGGTGAATGTCCGCCGGTGGCTGAATTGAGACTGAATCCAGAGTCTAGCCCAGAACCCCCTTTAACGCTTGACTTAGATGCCAGCGCGTCAACCAAGGCCTGTGATGGTCAAATCACAAGCTATCATTGGGCCAGTTCTGATGGTCAAACGACTGATGGTGAAACCGCCCGTTTTCGCTACGAACAGTCTGGGGAATATAGCATCACACTAACCGTCACAGACACGCATGGCGCACAAGGGCAAGCGGAAAAACAAATTACCATTGGTAATAAACCTATCGCTAAAATGAATCTGAAAACCGATTCAGATATGGCCCCTGTCACCGTGACATTAGATGCCCGTGATTCTGTTGATGTTGACCGGGATGGCATGATAGTCAAGTATGAGTGGAAAGCGTCTGATGGACAAACCACTTCTGGTGAAATCGCCAGGCTGACTTTTAACAATGCGGACACGCATACCATTACCCTCACCGTGACTGACGATACGGGTGCAACGGATAGCATAGAAAAAACGGTTAGCTTGAAAAATCGACAACCGGAGGCAAATTTCACTGCCGAACCGCAATCGGGCAACGCGCCTCTTGAAGTCAAATTAGACGCGAGTGCATCCTTTGATCCGGATGGTACGATTAAACAGTTTGACTGGCAAGCGTCTGATGGGCAAACAGCATCCGGTAAAACGGCCAGTTTTACTTTTAAGATGCCAGACACCTATCGCGTGGGCCTCACGGTAACTGATAATATGGGCGCGACGAATAGCGCGACTGAAATAGAGATCAATGCAGAAAACCAAGAGCCTATTGCTCAATTCAGCATCGTGCCGTTATCAAGCCAGAACACGGTTCAAGTCAATGCCAGTGCCGCGCACGATCCAGATGGTGGCCCACTTCAGTATGATTGGGAAACCTCAGATGGGCAAACGGCATCAGGTGAAGAAACCACTTTGCGTTTTACCCAATGGGGCGAACACAGTATAACGCTAACCGTGACAGACGATGAAGGCTCTACCCATATCAGCACAAAACCCTTTTCCGTGACGAATACAGCACCAGTGGCTGATTTTGGATTTAGCGTGGAAGCCGGGGTTTGTCCGACTGAACTCAAAGACGATGTTTTTCAAGCGCCTATCGTGAAAATCAGCAATGCTGCCAGCGATATTGATGGCGAAATCCAACAATATGATTGGTTAATGTGCAAGGGTGAACAAACTGAAGACTGTACCCCATTTTCTCAGGAAAGC